>NZ_JBOZRT010000095.1:0-52626 GCF_050789165.1 Azospirillum sp. | reverse complement strand
CGACGTCCCAGATCAGGCGGTCGTCGGGGGTGTTGAAGACGTAGTGCAGGGCCACCGTCAGCTCGACCACGCCGAGGCCGGCGCCGAGGTGGCCGCCGGTGACGGAGACGGCGTCGATGGTCTCGGTGCGCAGCTCGTCGGCGAACTGGCGGAGCAGGTCGGGTCTCAGCGCGCGCAGATCGGCGGGAATGCGGACCTGATCGAGGAGCGGCGTCTTGCTGGTCGCGGTCACTCTCTCACTCCTTGTCACGTGCGCCGGGTCACGACGTACTCGGCGACGGCCTTCAGCATGTCGGCGCGTCCCTCGAAGATTTCCAGGTGCTCGGCGCACTGCCTGGCCAGCATCTCGGCCTGGGCGCGGGCGCGCTCGCGGCCGAGGATGGAGACGAAGGTGGCCTTGCCGGCCGCCGCGTCGCGGCCCACCGACTTGCCGGTCTCGGCCTCGGTGCCCTCGACGTCCAGCAGGTCATCGACGATCTGAAAGGCGAGGCCGAGGTCATGCGCGTAGGCGCGCAGCGCCTGCCGCATCGGCGGCGCGGCCTTGCCCAGGATGGCGCCGGCCTCGCAGGAAAAGGCGATGATGTCGCCGGTCTTCATGCGCTGCAGGCGGGTGACGGTGCCGATGTCGAAGGTCTCGTGCTCGGCGATCAGGTCGAGCATCTGGCCCCCGACCATGCCGTGCGGCCCCGCCGCCCTGGCGAGCGCCGCGACGAGGCCGCAGCGGACATTCGGATCCTCGTGCGTCGCCGGGTCGGCCAGCACCTCGAAGGCGTAGGTCAGCAGGCCGTCGCCGGCCAGGATGGCGGCGGCCTCGTCGAACTGGCGGTGAACGGTCGGCCGGCCGCGGCGCAGGTCGCCGTCGTCCATCGCCGGCAGGTCGTCGTGGATCAGCGAGTAGCAGTGCACCATCTCCACCGCCGCGGCGGCGCGCAGCGCGCAGGTCGGGCTGACGCCGAACAGCGTGGCGGAGTGCAGCACCAGGAACGGCCGCAGCCGCTTGCCGCCGCCCAGGCTGCCGTAGCGCATCGCCTCGTACAGCCGGTTCTCCGGGTAATCAGTGGAGGGCAGGAGGCCGGCGATGGCCTGCTCGACCTGCTCCGCGGCTTCGGCCATGGCGGCCTTGAGGAGGGTTCCCACGTCAGTCGATCCGTGCCGGTTCAGTGCCGATGCCGCCGTCGGCGGCCACCGTGATGCGGTCGACCTTGGCCTGCGCCTCCCGCAGCTTGGCCTCGCAATGGCGCTTCAGCGCCGTGCCGCGCTCGTAGGAGGAGATCGCCTCGTCGAGCTTGCCCCGCCCCTCCTCCAGCTGGCGCACGATGCGCTCCAGCTCGGCAAGGGCGTCTTCGAAGCTCATCGCCGCGATGTCCGGCGGGATCGGGGGAAGGTCTGACATGATGGGACCGCTGGTGAAACCGATTGGAGAAATTAGGCCCGCAGGGCGCGGATGCGCAAGCGCGGACGGCCGTCTTATGACGGCGGCATGACCGAAAGAAGGAGCATACGGCCGGCGCCACCGCCGAATGGAACAGTTTGGAACACCGTGAAACAGTGTGCAGGGGGTGTTCAGTTCACAGTCCGGCGCCGCCGCTCACCAAGGACTATGATCCTACCACAAGACGCCGCGTCTGGCAAGGGCGCCGCCGTCGCGAAGACCTTTCAGACCGTCATCCCCGCCTTTCCGGGGATGACGGCAGGACGAGGTTCTACGCCGCCATCAGCTCGCGCACGTGCGCCGCGCAGGCCGAGGCCAGGGCGCGCAGGTTGTAGCCGCCCTCCAGCACCGACACCACACGCGCCCCGCAGTGCGTGCGGGCAAGGTCGCCCAGCTTGCGCGTCGCCCAGGCGAAGTCGTCGTCCATCAGGTGCAGGCTGGCCAGCGGATCGCGCGAGTGGGCGTCGAAGCCGGCCGAGATCATGATCAGGTCCGGCTTGAAGTGGTCGATCGCCGGCAGGACGATGTGCGCCATGGCGTGCCGGAACTCCGGGCTGCCCGCCATCGCCGGCAGCGGCGCGTTCACGCAGTTGCCGTACTCCCCCTTCTCGCCCGGATCGCCGGTGCCGGGATAGAGCGGGGACTGGTGTGTCGAGCAGTAGAGCAGGTCCGGGTCGTCCTGGAAGATGTCCTGGGTGCCGTTGCCGTGGTGCACGTCGAAGTCCATCACCGCCACGCGCTGCAGCCCGTGCACGGCGCGCGCGTGCAGCGCGCCGACCGCCACGTTGTTGAACAGGCAGAAGCCCATGGCCTTGGCGCGCTCGGCGTGGTGGCCGGGCGGGCGGACGGCGCAGAAGGCGTTGCGCGACCGGCCCGACGCCACCGAGTCCACCGCCGCGCACACCGCGCCCGCCGCGCGCAGCGCCGCCTGCCCCGACAGCGGCGACAGCACGGTGTCGGCGTCGACGCCCGCGTGCCCGTCCTCCGGCACCGCGGCCATCACCCGCTCGATGTGGGCGAGGGGATGGACGCGGGCGATCTGCTCGGTCGTGGCGAGCGGCGCCTCGGCGCGCTCCAGCAGGTGGAAATCCTCCGCCTCGAGCGCCGCCAGCACCGCCCTCAGGCGGTCCGAGCACTCCGGATGCCCGAGGCCGGTGTCGTGCTCCAGGCAGATCGGGTGCGTGAACAGGGTGGTCAGCATGTTTGTTTCGATAAGCTTCTTTTAAGACGGCCGGCGTCGTTGGCATTTCCTGGCGCCATTGTTCCCGCATCGTCCCGCAAAGTACAGGAGGAATGCGGGCCGCATCGTCGCAGGAGGCACACCCTCAGGCGGTCCGCTCGACCTCGATCCGGTAGACGCCGCCGTCCTCGGTGCTCGCCAGCAGGCGGTTGCCGGTGGTCTCGCAAAAGGCGGCGAAGTCCTTCGGCGCACTCGGATCGGTGGCCTCTATCGCCAGCACGTCGCCAGCCGCGAGCGCCTTCAGCGCCTTGCGGGCACGCAGAACGGGCAATGGGCACAGCAGCCCTTTCGCATCAAGCTCATGTCGCGCCATCGCAACGGCTCCATACTGAATGAAAAACTGAAATCAATAGCTTGCTTGGGACATTAGCGCACCAACGGTTCTGGTACAATGGACGGACAAGCACAGTAGACAAGCACGTGGAACCGTCCATATCATGTGGTAACACCAGCGATTGGTCCAGAATCCGGGCCGCGCGCAGGCAGGGGGCATTTCGATGAACGTCGCGGATCTGCAAGCCAACGCACGCAAGGCAAGCACGCTGCTCAAGGCCATGAGCAACGAGCGGCGGCTGCTGATCCTCTGCCACTTGGCGCTCGGCGAGAAGTCGGTCGGCGAGTTGGAGGAATTGGTCGGCCTCAGCCAGTCGGCGCTGTCGCAGCACTTGGCGCGCCTGCGCCGCGACAAGCTGGTGACGACCCGGCGCAGCGCACAGAACATCTACTACTCGCTGCACGGCGACGAGGCGAAGCACGTCATGGCGACGCTGCACGAGCTGTACTGCGCCCGCCAGCCGAGCGCCGCCGCCAACGACGGCGACAACCGCGCCGCCGCCAGCCCCGCCTAACGCCGCCAGCCGGGCAGCAGCGCCGCCAGCGCCAGGACGCCCCACCCCGCCATCAACGCGGTGCCGCCGGTCGGCGCCGTGTTCGCCACCGGCAGCGCGATCCCGAAGGCCAGCGCGTACAGCGTCCCGCAGAACAGCACCAGCCCCGCCACGAACAGCCAACCGGCCAGCCGCAGCGCCAGCCGCGCCACGCCCTCGGTGCGCGCCGCCAGGAGCAGCGCGGCGAGCAGCGCCAGCGCGTGCCAGAGCTGGTACTGCCCGGCGGTGCGCACCCACTCCTGCGCCTTCTCCAGCCCCGGCGCCGCCAGCGCGTGACTGGCGTAGGCACCGGCGCCGACCGCGACCGCCGCGTTGAGGCCGGCGAACGCCAGCCAGATCCGCCCGATGAAGCCCATCATTCCCACCGCCGTTGAAGCCGGGCCGGAGCATAGCCGATTGGCCCGCGGTTTGCTGCGGTCCCGTGCATGTTGTGGACGCACCACGAAAACCAAAGGCTTTCGCGGAATGCGTCCGCAAACTGCGTTGCAAATTGCCACGGCCGAGCGGACCGGACTCATGGACGCGATGAATCGGGAAGCCACAGAGCGGATCGCCCAGCCAGCGGTCGGCGCGGGGGTGACCGGTACGGTCGTGCCGCGCTCCGCCCTCCACGTCTTCGTTCCCGCCGACCTGACCCACGCCGCGGCGCTCGAGCTGGTCGAGGCGGCGGCGGACAAGGGCTTGTGGCTCGACAGCCTCATCGACCCGTCCGCCCCGCCGCTCGCCCGCGGCGACGCCGCCGGCATCCGGCAGGCGGTGCGCCGGCTGGCCGAACGCGCGCTCGCCGCCACCGACCGCGGCCACATCGCGGTGGCGCTGAGCGCCGAGCTGGCGGGGCCGGGTCTGTGCACGTTGCGGTTCTCGGTCAGCGACACCGCGCCGCCGCTCACGCCCGCGCAGCGCGACGCGCTGACCGAACCGCTGCGCGTCTTCGGCCGGTGCGGCTGCGAGGAGCGGCCGGACGGCGGCAACCGCCTGTGGTTCGCGGTGACGGTCGAGGCGGTCGAGGCCGACGCTCCGCCCGAGAGCGCCGCCGACCGGCTGCACCGGCTGACCGCCTGGGCGCGCGGCCGCGGCGGCCGCATCCTGGTGGTGGACGACAGCGCCACCAACCGCACCATCGCCGCCGCCCTGCTGCGCAAGGCGGGCCTGACGGCGACCCTGGCCGACGGCGGCGTCGCGGCGCTGCGGCTGATCCGCGAGGAGGCGTTCGACGCCGTCCTGATGGACGTGGCGATGCCGGAGGTGGACGGCCTGGCCGCCACCGCGGCGATCCGCGCCCTGCCCCAGCCGCTGGCCGGCGTGCCGATCATCGCGATGACCGCGCACGCCTTCCCGGAGGACCGCACCCGCTGCCTGGCGGCGGGCATGGACGACTACGTCGCCAAGCCGTTCCAGGCCGTGGACCTGCTGGAGGCGCTGGCGCGGCGGCTGCGGTAGCTACAGCCCCGGCCCCAGACGCCCGCGCCCGTGCGGCGAGTCGAGGTCGAGGTCCGGCCCCTTCGGCACCACGCCGGTGGGGTTGATGGTGCGGTGGCTGGCGTAGTAGTGGCGCTTGATGTGGTCGAAGCGCACGGTCTGCGCGATCCCCGGCATCTGGTAGAGGTCGCGCAGGTAGCCCGACAGGTGCGGGTAGTCGGAAATCCGCCGCTTGTTGCACTTGAAGTGGCCGACGTACACCGCGTCGAAGCGCACCAGCGTGGTGAACAGCCGCCAGTCCGCCTCGGTCAGCCGGTTGCCGACCAGCCAGCGCGCGCCGGCCAGCCGGGCGTCCAGCTCATCCAGCGCGTCGAACAGGGCGTCGAAGGCCTGCTCGTACTTGTCCTGGGTGGTGGCGAAGCCGGCCTTGTAGACGCCGTTGTTGACGCGGTCGTAGACGACGGCGTTGATGCGGTCGATCTCGTCGCGCAGATCCTCCGGGCAGAAGTCGCGCGAGGCGTCGCCGAACGCGTCGAACTCCCGGTTCAGGATGCGGATGATCTCGGCCGATTCGTTGTTGACGATGCGGCCGCTCGCCTTGTCCCACAGCACCGGCACCGTGACGCGCCCCGAGTAGCCGGGCCGCGCCCTGAGGTAGACCTCGTAGAGGAAGCGGGCGCCGGTCAGCGGATCGCCGCCCTCCGGGAACTCCCACCCGTTCTCCAGCATCAGCGGATCGACGGCGGAGACGGAGACCACCTCCTCCAGCCCCTTGAGGGTGCGCAGGATGAGCGTGCGATGGGCCCACGGGCAGGCGTAGGAGACATAGAGGTGGTAGCGCCCGGCCTCCGCCTTGAACGGCGTCGAGCCGTCGGCGGACACCCGCTCGCGGAACTGCGTCGCCGGCCGGACGAAGGCGCCGCCGGTCGCCTTGGTGTCGTACCACTGGTCGGTCCAGCGCCCGTCGATCAGCTGACCCATCGCTCGCTCTCCTGGTGTTACCCGTGCAGCTTCCGGGCGATCTCCGCCACGTGGCGGGCCTGGAAGCGCATGCCCTCCAGCTCGACCGCGCTGGGCTGGCGCGAGCCGTCGCCGCCGGCGATCGTGCTGGCGCCGTAGGGCGAGTTGCCCATCACCTCGGTCACGCCCATCTGGCCCTGGAAGGCGTAGGGCAGGCCGACGATCACCATGCCCTGGTGCAGCAGCACGATGTGGGTGCTGAGGATGGTGCTCTCCTGCCCGCCGTGCTGGGTGGCGGAGGAGGAGAAGACGCTGCCCACCTTGCCGACCAGGGCGCCCTTCACCCACAGGCCGCCGGTCTGGTCGAGGAAGTTCTTCATCTGGCCGGGCATGTTGCCGAAGCGGGTCGGCACGCCGAAGATGATGGCGTCGTAGTTGGCCAGCTCGGCCGGGTCGGCGACGGGGATGTTCGGCTCCTCCTTGAAGTGGGCGCTCTTGCGCACGTCCTCGGGCACCGTCTCCGGCACGCGCTTGACCGTCACCTCGGTGCCGGGCACGGAGCGCGCGCCCTCGGCCGCCGCCTGCGCCATCGTCGCGATGTGTCCGTAGCTGCTGTAATAGAGAACCAGTACCTTGGCCATCGTCACTGTCCTTCCCATGATTGCCGGGCGGCACCGCCCGCCGCATCTGACTTAAACCGCTGCGACGTTTCGGTGTACCCGCCGCGCTGGCACTTCATCGTTGCCCGGTGTAGAACAATGCCCATGGATCGCCTCGACGACATGCTGGCCTTCATCAAGGTGGTGGACGCCAAGAGCTTCACCGCCGCCGCGGACCGGCTGAACCTGTCCAAGTCCGTGGTGTCGCGCCGCATCGCCGACCTCGAGAACCGGCTGGGCGCCCGGCTGCTCAACCGCACCACGCGCAAGCTGAGCCTGACCGAGGTGGGCCAGGCGTTCTACGAGCGCTGCACCCGCATCATCTCCGACCTGGACGAGGCGGAGCGCGCGGTGGCCGACCTGCACGCCGCCCCGCGCGGCCGGCTGCGGGTGAACGCGCCCCTGTCCTTCGGGCTGCTGCACCTCGCCCCGGCGGTCGCCGAGTTCATGGAGCGGTTCCCGGCCATCGAGATCGACATCGACCTCAACGACCGCTACGTCGACCTGTTCGACGAGGGCTACGACGTGGCGGTGCGCATCGGGCGGCTGCGCGACAGCTCGCTGATCGCCAAGCGCCTGGCGCCCAACCGCCGCGTCATCTGCGCGGCCCCCGGCTATCTGGAGAAGCACGGCACGCCGCTCACGCCGGAGGACCTGGCGCAGCACCGCTGCCTGCTCTACACCAACGTGCCGACCGCCGAGCAGTGGCAGTTCAAGGTGAACGGCGAGACGCGCACCGTGCGCGTCAACGGCACGCTGCGCGCTAACAACGGCGACATCCTGATGGCGGCCTGCGTCGCCGGGCACGGCATCGTCGTGTCGCCGACCTTCCTGTGCGGCGAGGCGCTGGCGTCCGGCGCGGTGCGGTGCCTGCTGTCGGACTATTCCTTCTCGGATTCGGCGGTGTACGCGGTGTACCCGCAGAACCGCCACCTGTCGCCCAAGGTGCGGGCGTTCGTCGATTTCCTGGCGGCGCGATTCGGTCCCGAGCCCTACTGGGACGCCGCCCTGCCCGCCGCCGTCCGCGCCGCGGCGTAGTTGTCACGCCCCCTCCTCTGCCGTTTGGGCTAATCCATTGACAAAGGTCAAGTCGCCGTCCCCACCGGACTGGTAAGAGCGGTGGCTTGACGGTGGCGGCCCGGCGCGCAGGCGCCGGCGACCGGCCGGATCGACGGAGAGACGACCATGCAGAGCCTGACCCGCCGCCTGCGGATCCGCCACCGCTTCGCGCTGGTGGTGATCCTGCCGTTGCTGGGCATGCTGGGATTCTCGGTCGCCACCATGCTGGAGAGCCGGCGGACGCTGCTCGCCATGGAGCGGCTGGAGGAGATGGCCGGGCTGGTGTCCGACGTCAGCGCCGTGGTGCACGAGCTGCAGAAGGAGCGCGGCACCTCGGCGGTGTTCCTGTCCAGCCGCGGCGCCAAGATGGCCGACGCGCTGGTCGAGCAGCGCAACCTCACCGACCGCGCCGCCGAGACCTACCGCCGCACCGCTGAGCGCTTCCGCGTCAACGGCGCCGACCCGGCGCTGGCCGCGCGCCTCGACGCGGCGCGCGCCGCGCTCGACCCGCTGCCGGCGCGGCGCGCGGCGATCTCCGCCCTGACGCTGCCGGCGCCGGAGTCCGCCGCCTTCTACACCGGCAGCATCCAGCGGCTGCTCGACATCACCGGCGAGATCTCGCGCGCCGGCGGCGCGCCCTCGGTGTCGGGCCTGATCGTCGCCTACACCAACCTGCTGCACGGCAAGGAGCGCGCCGGGCAGGAGCGCGCCACCGGCGGCGCCGGCTTCGGCGCCGGCGCCTTCGACCCGGCGCTGTACCAGCGTTTCCTCGGCCTCGGCGCGCAGCAGCAGGCGTTCTTCGAGTCCTTCGCCACCTACGCGCCGGAGGACCTCAAGACCGCCTTCAAGCAGGCGATGTCCGGCGACGCGGCGGAACGCGTCGAGGCGATGCGCAAGACCGCCTACGCCGGCGGCCTGAGCGGCGCGCTGAACGGCATCGCCGGCGACACCTGGTTCGCCACCGCCACCGCGCGCATCGACCTGCTGAAGGGCGTCGAGGACGCGGTCAACGCCACCCTGCTGACGCGCGTCCGAGACGTGCGGGCGGACGCCTTCTCGGCCTTCGTCATCGTCACCGGGTTGGCCGCGCTGCTGCTGGCCGCGACCATCCTGGCGAGCGTCGCCACCATCCGCGGCATCACCGTGCCGCTCCACGCGCTGAACGCCACCATGCGCCGGCTGGCCGACGGCGACCTGAACGCCGGCATCCCCGGCCTGGAGCGCGCCGACGAGATCGGCGAGATGGCCGAGGCTGTCCAGGTCTTCCGCGAGCACGCCGAGCAGCGCGCCCGCCTGGAGGCCGAACAGCACGCCGCGCAGGAGGCCAAGGAGCGGCACGCCGAGGCGCTGCGCCAGCTGGTGCAGGACTTCGACCGCGACGTGACCGGGCTGCTGGGCACCGTGCACGGCGCCGCGGCGCGGATGCGCACGGTGGCGCAGGGCATGTCCGAATCGGCGAGCGAGAGCACCCGGCAGGCGACCTCCGTCGCCGCCGCGGCCGAGCAGGCGTCGAGCAACGTGCACTCGGTGGCCGCGGCGTCCGAGGAGCTGGCCGCCACCATCGGCGACATCGCGCACCAGGTGGCGGATTCGCAGCGCATCGCCGGTCAGGCGGTGGCGGAAGCCGACCGCACCAACGCCACCGTCGGCAGCCTGGTCGAGACCGCCGAGCGGGTCGGCGAGGTGGTCAACCTGATCAGCGAGATCGCCAGCCAGACCAACCTGCTGGCGCTCAACGCCACCATCGAGGCGGCGCGGGCCGGCGAGATGGGCAAGGGCTTCGCCGTGGTGGCGAGCGAGGTCAAGCACCTCGCCACCCAGACCGCCAAGGCGACCGAGGACATCACGCAGGAGATCAACCGCATGCACGCGGTGTGCGGCGAGGCGGCGAACGCCATCCGCACCATCGGCGAGACGATCCGCCAGATGAACGCCATCGCCGTGACGGTCGCCGCCGGCATCGAGCAGCAGGGCGCCGCCACCGCCGAGATCGCCCGCAACGTCACCCAGGCGGCGCAGGGCACCGGCGAGGTGACCAGCAGCATCATCGCCGTGCGCGAGGTGGCGCTGAAGACCGGCAGCGCGTCGACCGAAGTGCTTGAGGCGTCGGGGAGCCTGTCCAAGCAGGCGGAAGTCCTCGGCAGCAAGGTCGAGCGCTTCCTGGCGGACATCAACCGGGCGTAATTTCCTCCCCTCTCCCGTCCCGGGAGAGGGTGGCCGCGAAGCGGCCGGGTGAGGGTAGATCCAAGGATCCTCGCAGGCCCCTCACCCTCCCGGGGCGGGAGAGGGACTGTAAACTCACGCCTCCGGCTTGCGGCGCTTGTGGCGGAGGTTAAGGGCGTTGAGGAAGCTGGTCGGCGCCTGGGCGGCGCCGCGCTCCTTGCGCGGGGCGGTGCTGAGGAAGCCGGCGACGCGGCCGCGCAGCTCGATCGCGTCGCGCGCGGCGGTGTCGGCGTCGGCGGCCACCTTGCGGCGCACCGCGGGATCCAGCGTGTTGAAGGCACGGCTGGCGAATTCGAAGGCCGGCTGCGACTTGGTGGCGACCACTTGGCGCAGCGCCTTGGACACCAGCACGGTGTCCAGCCCGCCCGGACCGGAGACGCCGTCCAGCACGTCGGCGAGAATGCCGATGGCCTGGAGGGTACGGCTGTCGTCGAGCGAGAAAGTCTCCATGGCGCCCCTGCCGATGATCGCGGGGCCGGGTCGCCCCGGTCCCAACCGCTAGATAAAAATTAATACACACACCGTGGGACGCAAGTCACGCAGTCTCTTGCGGGTCACTACGCGGAACGGTTGACCAGTGCCACGCCGACCACAGTCATCGCCATGCCGACCAGCGCAACGGCGCCCAGGCGCTCGTCGAACATGGCCCAGGCCACCACCGCGGTGACCGGCGGCGTCAGGTAGAACAGGCTGGCGACCTTCGCCGCGGCACCTTTGCGAATCAGCGCGAACAGCAGGAAGATCGCCCCCACCGACAGCACCAGAGTGAGCCAGGTCAGGGCGAAGACGAACTCCCCGGTCCAGTGCACGCGCATGGATTCGGTGAGCAGCGCGATCACCGCGAAGGCGGCGGTGGTGGCGGCATACTGGATGGTGGCGCCGGTGCGAAGGTCCATGCCGGTGCAGTGGCGCTTCTGGTACAGGGTGCCCAGCGTGATCCCCACCAGCGCCGCCACCGCCGCGCCGAGGCCGATCGCGCTGCCGGTGCCGACGGTGAGCTTCTCGCTGACCACCAGCCCGACTCCGATCAGCCCGAGCAGCAGCCCGCCCCACTGCCGCGCCGACACCCGCTCGCCCAGCAGCCAGCCGGACAGTGCCGCGGTGAGCAGCGGCTGGATGCCGACGATCAGCGCGGTGATGCCGGCCGGCACCTTCTGCGAGATCGCGAAGAACACGCCGCCGAGATAGACCGCGTGCACCAGCAGCCCGGCCACCGCGATGTGCCCGACCAGCCGCCAACTCCCCGGCCAGGGGGCGCGCGTCACCAGCGCGACGAGGCCGAGCAGCGCCGCCACGGCGAGCATGCGCAGCAGCAGGAAGGTGAAGGGCTCGGCGTAGGGCAGCCCGAACTTGGCGCCGATGAATCCGGTGCTCCACAGCAGCACGAACACGGCGGGCATCACCCGCACCCAATCCGACCGCACCCCGCCGGCAACCTGTTGCGCCATCATTCGCCCCCGCGTTTTGTTGGTTGTTTAAGCGGTCGGGGGAGCGGTGGAAAGCGGCGTCGTGGCAGGGGTGGGTTGCGTGGCCGGGCTTTGCGGAGCTTTCTTGACCGTCATCCCCGCTTTCGCGCATAGGCGCTCAGTTTAGCGGTTGGCGGCCGTTTTCGGCGACCAATCACTGCCCCAAACCCGTCATCCCCGCGAAGGCGGGGATCCATACGTTCCACAGCCTCTTGCCTCGGGAGTTATGGATCCCCGCCTTCGCGGGGATGACGAAAAAACGAGGAGGTGTGCTTACTCCCCCGCCGGAACCGCCACCGCCTTGACCGGCAGGAAGGGCGCCCGCCGCTTGGCGGCGACGTCCTCGATGTGGGTGCGCAGCGACGGGTCCTTGCGCACGAGGCGCCAGAAGTCCTTCTCCTCCAGCACCAGCAGCTGGCAGTAGCCGAGCGCCCGCACGTCGGCGTTGCGCGGCTGGCCGTTGAGCAGCGCCATCTCGCCGAAGAAGTCGCCGGAGCCGAGCTTGACCGGAGTCTCCAGCCCCGGCACCAGCACCTCCACCGCGCCGGAGGCGATGAAGAACATGCAGTCGCCGCGGTCGCCGCGCCGCACGATGGTCTCGCCCGGCAGCACGAGGCGCGACTTCAGCAGCTTGACGATGCGCGCCGCCCGCTCCGGCGCCAGACCGGCGAAGATCGGCACCCGGCGCACCAGCTCGTTGCGGTCGAGGCGCAGGTCGAGGGTCGGCGCCTGCTCCAGCGCGCGGCGGCGGCCGGCGATGTCGCGCTCCAGGTCGTTCAGCACCTCCTGCGAGATCACCGATTCCGCGTGCAGCGCGCGGTAGTCGGCGGCCTCCAGCCGCAGCGCGGCGCGGCCCAGGTACTGGTTCTGCAGGACGGTCGCGTAGTCCGGGTACTGCAGGCGCAGCGCCGCCAGCGCCTTCTCGACATGGTCGAGGCGCACCGCCAGCAGCCCGTCCAGCTCCGCCGCGCTGTCGGGGCCGAGCACCTGGGCGAGGCGCTGCCGGCTGAAGGCGCGCAGCTCGCGCAGCACCATGCGCACCGACACCAGCACCTCGAACCGCATGGCCAGACGGCGGGCCAGCGGGCGCTGGATGCCGAAGTGGCGGTGCAGCCAGCTGGCCGCGCGCATCTGCAGCGAGAAATCGATGATGCCGTCGGCCGCCTTGGCGTAGCCGGCCTCGCCCTGCGCCCGCACCGCGTCGAGCGTGCGGGCGGCGCGCGCCGCCAGGAACTCGACCACGCCGCGCGACAGGATGCCCTCCTGGAAGTGGGCGTAGTAGCGTTCCTGCTCGCGGTTGACGAGGATGACGAGGCCGATGGTGACGCGCTCCGCCTCCGACAGCGGGGCTTCGGCGTGGCGCTCGCTCTCGATCGCCTCCAGGCGCTCGCCGTAGTGGTCGAGCAGCCGCTGCGCGGCCAGTTCCTCGATCTCGTAGGTGCGGGCGAGGTCGCCGACGCGCTCCTGCACGCGGGCGACCGACAGCGCCAGCGCGCGGTTGCGCATGGCGCGCTCGACCGGCGACAGGCGGTCCAGCCCCAGCTTGTGCATCACCGGGCGCAGCGTCGTGCCGTTGACGAACAGCGTGAAGAACACGAAGCCGGTCGCCAGCACGGCGACGAACTCCTGCACGCCCGCCGACACCCGGCCGTTCTCGGTGACCGCCATGGCCAGTGTCAGCGACACCGCGCCGCGCAGGCCGCCCCACAGCATCACCGCCTTGGTGGCGTGGCCGACGCGCTGCGCCAAGCCGAAGGCCGACAGCGCCGGCAGCAGGCCGAACAGCACCACGCCGCGCGCCGCCAGCGCCGCCGCGACGGCCACCGCCAGATAGCCGACGTCGCTCCACGACACGCGCTCGACGATGTGCGGGATGACCAGCGCCACCAGCAGGAAGATCAGCGAGTTCGCCCAGAATCCCAGCTGCTTCCAGATGTGCTCCAGCGCCACCCAGGTGTCGGGCGAGATGCGCGTCTTGCCGACCGAGCCGACCACCAGCGCCGCCGCCACCACCGCCACCACGCCGGACATCTCCAGATAGTGGTCGGCCAGCAGGAAGCTGAGGTAGGCGAGTGCCACGGTCAGCGTGATCTCCGCCATCGGCTGGTCGCGCACCGGCGTCACCAGCAGGCAGGCGAGGCGCCCCAGCACGAAGCCGACGCACGCGCCGCCGCCGAAGCTGCGCAGGAAGTCCAGCGCCGCCTCCAGGGCGCCGCCGTCGCTGCGCCGCGTGAGCATGCCGAGCAGCAGGGAGAACAGGGCGATGGCCGCGGCGTCGTTCAGCAGGCTCTCGCCCTCGACCAGCATGGTCAGGCGGCGCGGCGCGCCGAGGTCGCGGAAGATGGAGACCACCGCCGCCGGGTCGGTGGTGGCGACGATGGCGCCCAGCAGCAGGCACGGCACCAGCCCCATCGGCGACACCGCCCACAGCGCGTAGCCGACCGCGAAGGTGCAGACGAACACCGCCACCACCGCCATGGCGAGGATCGGCGCCAAATCGTCCATCAGCCGGCGCACGTCGATGGCCAGCGCCGTTTCGAACAGCAGGACGGGCAGGAAGATGTAGAGCAGCGTCTCCGACGACAGGTCGAGGCCGGAGAGGGAGACGAAGAAGTCGCCCAGCGGCCCGGCCAGCCCGTCCAGCACGGTGGCGCCCTTGATGAGCGCGCCCAGCGCGATGCCGGCGGCGGCCAGCAGCACCGTGTACGGCACCCGCAGCCGCGCCGCCAGCGGCGGCAGCGCGCTGACCAGCAGCAGCAGACCCGCCACACCGAGAACGTAGACGACGATCGCGTGCATGGCCGTTCGCTACCCCTTCCGATCCGCGGCAACCGTAGCGGCGGGTTGTGGCAACAGCAAGGCTGCCGGCTGCGACAATCGGGGGATGACCACACCCTGGACCATTGGCCGGGCTGACATCAGCGGACGACGATGTACGCTTTGTTTCATGTCCTTACCCGAGGAGCGGGACGTGAACCGGTTGGAAGACGCACTCATCCCCCTGGTCGCCGCCGCGGTGCTGGTGCAGATGCTGACCAGCACGCCGCTGCGCTTCGACGCGCTGATCGCGGCCTGGGAGGCGCCGAAGGCGCCCTTCGTGCAGGTGCACACCGAGCCGGAGCGGCCGACGGCGCCGCGCGCGGTGCTGGTGCGGGACAAGGACGATCATTTCGGCGGGGCGTCGTAGGGAGTTTGCCCCCTCCCCAGCCCTCCCCCGCTTCGCGGGAGAGGGGGCCTTTATCCCCTCCACCGCGAAGCGGGGGAGGGTCAGCGAGGAGGCAGCGACAAACTACCCCACCACCGGCAGCACGATCCGCATGCGGAAGCCCCGCGTGTCGCGGCGGTTCTCGCCGGTCACGGTGCCGCCCAGCGCCTCGATGTTGCGGCGGACGATCCACAGCCCGATGCCGAAGTGCGTGCCTTCCGCCGTGTGGCCGCTCGGGTCGTCCTGGGGCATGCCCTTGCCGGCCTCGCGCTGCGAGAAGTAGCGCTCGAAGATGCGCGGCAGGTTGCCGGGATCGACGCCGGGGCCCTCGTCCTCCACCACCAGCTCGACGGTGCGGCCGTTGCGGCCGAGGCGGACGCTGACCGTGGCGTCGGCGGGGGAGAAGCTGACGGCGTTCTCCACCACGTTCTCGACCACTGTCTCCAGGATGTCCTCGCTGGCGCGCACCACCACGCCGGGCTGGATCGAGGAGCGCATGTGCAGCTTCCGCTCCGACAGCAGGCCGGTGTAGCTGTTGGCCATGCGTTCGACCAGCGCGGACATGTTGATCTTCTTGCGCGGCGGCTCCAGCAGGTCGGCGGCGGCCTCGTCCATGCGGCGCGTGAACGACACCAGCCCGTCGAGCTTGTCCAGCGACTTGTCGATCATGGTCAGCGCGCGGTGGCTGCGCATGTCGTCCTCCGGGAGCGCACGGCGCAGCGGCTCGGTCGACTGGCGGATGACGGCGATCGGCGTCTTGAAGGCGTGCGCGTTGTCCTCAGCGGCGCGGCGCAGCTGCACGGCACTCTGCCGCAGCGTGTCCACCATCCTGTCGAAGGCCTCGGCGACGCCGGCCAGCTCGGGCACGGTGTTGCGCTGGGCGAAGCTCTCGCCGGGGGACTCGCCGCCGACGAGGTCGCGGGCGAGGTCGCCGAAGCGGTGCAGGTTGCGCATGACGCCGACCAGCACCAGCAGCACCAGCCCGGCCATCGCCACGTAGATCAGCGCGGCCAGCTGCACGTTCGCCGTCTTCCAGTACGGCCGGCCGAGCGAGGAGCCCAGCAGCGCCTCGGTGTCGTTGCTGGTGACCAGCGCCCAGCAGCCGAAGCCGGTGTTCATCGGCGTGATGGAGGTCAGCACCTCCTCGGCACCGGACGTGCGCGGCACCCGCATGGCGAGCGGCACGTTGCCCTCGCAGCTGGAGCCGAGACGGTCGAGCACCCCCTGCTCGACCAGCTGCCGGCGCTCGGCGTCGAGGTCGGCGGTGGAAACGGCGGGCGCGGCGCCGACGTAGAAGAAGCCGTCGCCGCCCGACAGGGTGCGCGGGCGGACCAGCAGGCGCAGGCGCGTGCGGTCGTCGGCGAAGCGGGTGAGCACCTGCCCCATCTGCGGCAGGCTGGCGCGGTCGGCGCGGCCCAGTTCGGGCTGGATGGCGCGGGCGATCAGCCGGCCCTGCTGCTGCGCGCTCTGCAGCAGCAGGGTCTGGCTGGTCTCGTCGGCGCGCCGGAACTGATCGTAGATCAGCACCGGCACGGCCAGGAACACGATGGTCAGCAGCGCCAGCCGGCTTGCCAGCGAGCGCCACAGCCACCGGGTCCGGGCCACGTTACTCCGCAGCAGCGGCAGCGTCGTCGAGGAGGCCAACGTCCGCGTCCTCATTGCCATTGCGCTGTCCGGTCCCGTCGCCCCAGCGGTAGCCGAAGCCCGGGTAGTTCTCGATGCAGTCGAACTCGGCATCGACCGCGCGGAACTTCTGGCGGATGCGCTTGATGAAGGCGCGCACGTTGGCGCGGTAACCGGAGGGACCATAGCCGGCCAGGAAGCCCTTGCCGTGCACCAGGTCGTAGATCTCGCGGTAGGAGACGTCCTCCTCCGGCCGGGTCGCCATCAGCTTGACGATGTTGAACTCGGTCAGCGTCAGGTCCACGCGGGTGCCGTCCCACAGCGCGCGGCTGTTGTCCAGGCGCAGCTCCAGCTTGCCCAGGTGGTGCACGCCGGTGTCGTTGGCGGCGACCTCCTCGCCCGGCACCTTGTTGCCGTCGATGATGAGGCGCATGCGCTTCAGCAGGATCGACAGGCTGCGCGACTTCTCGACGAAGTCGAGGGCGCCGCCGGACAGCGCGGCCTCCTCGTAGATCTGGTCGGACAGCACGGTCAGGAAGATCACCGGCAGGTCGATGCCGCGGGCGCGCATCTGGCGCAGCACCTCAAGGCCGTCCATCTTCGGCATACGCCAGTCGAGCAGCACGATGTCGACCTGGCCGCCGTTGGCGAAGAAGTCGAGCGCCGGCTCGCCACGGTCGAAGGAGACCACCTCGAAGCCCTCGTCGCCGAGGTTGAGGCCGAGCGACTCCCGGAACAGGTCGTCGTCGTCGACCAGCGCGACGCGCGCCAGCGTTGCGTTACTCATGGCTGCCGTCCCCGGCTTGGGCAAGCAGTTGGGCGAAGCATCGTTGATCGACATCTGGGACATGGTCGCTGCTCTTCACATCGTAGGAAAGGGCTCGGAAGTCCTGGGACGACAGGTCCATGTAGAAGAAGACCTTCAGGGTGCAGGCGCCGTTGGCGTAGCTCCACACCCGGGCCGGAGCCTGGTCTTCCATGGAAACGGGGACGCCCAGGAGGCGCTTGGTCTGGCGCTGGTCCAGTCCCATCAGCGCATCCGGATCGAGTTTGGCCGGGGCGGCCATGGCGACGCCGATGCCGGCAGGCACCGTGGTCGAAAGGCCTCCCTGGGGAGTCTCGGCGCGCACCGGCGGCTTGGCCTTCGGTCGCGGCGCCTGGGTGGACGCCACCGGCCCGCTCGTGCGGGAGGACAGCGTCGCGGTGTCCGGGGGGACGGTGGTGCCGGGGCACCCGGTCAGCAGCAGGACCGCCAGCACGAGGCCCGCCCCGCTCCGCCGGCCGCGGGTGCCGACGCCTCCAGCCACTTCGTGCATGGTTCCGGTCATGGTCATGCTCCGGACCTTTCAAACATCGTGGTCGAATTCGCGGGTGTCTTTCGCGCCATCTCTGCCGCAGTTCCCGCCTCCGGTGCGCTGAAGATCAATCGATCCTGGTTAATGCTGGGTTAAATGACGGTCGCATACCCCTTTTTTGCGGCCGTGTTGGCACATTTTTCTGAAATTTCCCAGGCGAACAGCGGATGTAGGCGGAATCTCCCCAACTCGTTGCTGTCGAGTTGTTTCGGTTTTCAACCTAATTTGCGCGGCACCCCAGCCGCATAGCCGGAAAGCTGTAATCACGAACACGAATGTGCACGGGAGTATTCCCCTGGGTGGCACGAGCCTGCGGCAGGGCTGCCCCTCCCCTCCCGTCATTCCCGCACAGGCGGGGATCCATACGGTCCACAGCCACTCGCTTCGGAACTTATGGATCCCCGCCTTCGCGGGGATGACGAACAAAAAGGTAAAGACGGTGGTGGACAGGTGCCGAAGTCAGCGCCTGTAAGCCTGCGCGAGGATGACGAACGATGAACGATGCGGAGGGGAAGCATGCCCCGAAAAGCAATCCGGCGGCGGAGCCACCCGGGAATGGCTCCACCGCCGTTCAGTCGGACGGGCAACACATCGTTCCGATGAGCCCCGCGTAGGGGCCGGAGTTTGCCTCTTCAAGTCCGACCGTGTTTCCGACCCGGCCTCAGGCCTGTCGGTGATGAGCGATCAATGCCGGAAAAGCATCACCGTTCACCCCGTCAGCGTGCTCCTCCCCGGCAGCTCAGTCAAGAGTCTGGCGTGTGGCAAAAAACGCGGGGTTTGTCCTTGCCGGGGTAACCCTGACCGGGGCACCTTCTCCTTCCTGGCAAGGCGGCAACCGCCGCGTGAAGAAGAACCACCGAGGTCACACGTGACCGAGCACGAACGTCCGAGCGTGCCGTACCGCATCCTGCGCGTCTTCGCGCCGTTCGCCGTCGGCTACTTCATGTCCTACCTGTTCCGCACGGTGAACGCGGTAATCGCCGACGAGCTGACCGCCTCGCTGGGCGTCACCGCCGCCGGGCTGGGCTTCCTGACCAGCGCCTACTTCCTGGCCTTCGGCGCGTTCCAGGTGCCGCTGGGCATCCTGCTCGACCGCTATGGTCCGCGGCGGATCGAGACGGCGCTGCTGTTGGTGGCGGCGGCGGGCGCGGCGCTGTTCGCGGTGGGCGACGGGCTGGCGACGCTGGCGGCCGGGCGGGCGCTGATCGGCGTCGGCGTCTCGGCCTGCCTGATGGCGGCGATCACCGCCAACGTCGCGTGGTGGCCGGTCGAGCGGCTGCCGCTGGTCAACGGGCTGTTCCTGGCGGCCGGGGGACTGGGCGCGGTGTTCGCCACCACGCCGGTGCGCGCGCTGATGACCGTTACCGACTGGCGCGGCCTGTTCCTCGCCCTGGCCGTGGTCACGACGGCGTGCGCGGCGCTGCTCTACGCCGTGGTGCCGGAACGGCCGCGGCGCGGCGGCGCCAATCAGGGCGCCAATAACCGCGCCACGTGGGGCGCCATGCTGCGCGGCACCGGACGGGTGTTCTCCAGCCCGGTGTTCTGGCGCCTCGCGCCGGCGTCGGTGGTCGTGCAGGGCGTCTTCATGGCCTACATGGCGCTGTGGGCGGGGCCGTGGCTGCGCGACGTCGAGGGCTTCGACCAGACCGCCGTCGCCACCCACCTGCAGTACGCCGCCATGGCGATGGTCGCCGGCTACACCGGCTTCGCGCTGGCCACCGACGCGTTGCGCCGCCGCGGGATGAGTCCGGCCACCGTGGCGTCCGCCGGCCTGCTGCTCGCCACCCTGGTTCTGGTGGCCATGGAAGCCGGCTTGCCGGTCCCGCCGGTGGTGTCCTGGGTGCTGTACCCGCTGTTCGCCAGCGCCTCGGTGCTGGTCTACTCCGTACTGTCGCAGAACTTCCCGGTCGAGCTGGCCGGGCGCGTCAACACCGCCGCGAACCTGCTGATGTTCGCGGTGGCCTTCAGCCTGCAATGGGGCCTCGGCTCAGTGATCGGCGCCTTCCCGCCCGGGCCGCAGGGCGGCTACGCGCCGGAGGGGCACCGGCTGGCGCTGCTGATCGTGGTGGCGCTGCAGACGACGGCGCTGCTCTGGCAGATGTGGCCGCGCCGGACGCCGCGCCCCGTCCTGGAGACGCCGACACCCTGAGCGGGGTACGCCCGTTCCCCCGTGCCTCCTCCGGTCCGTCCGGCGGGCCACCTTCGGAACCCTGACCTTCGCCCTTTGTTTAAGGGTCGAGTTTCCGCAAAGGCGGCCAAGCCCGCACACGACACGACACTCCCGAGGAGGATCACGATGGCAACGCGCGACAATTCGGGTCAGGGCGGTCCGGACGACAAGAAGGCCACGGGGCCGCTCGACCGCGCGCAGGACGAGGCGACCGAGATGGGGCGCCAGGGGATGGGCGCCGCCCAGAACCGGATCCGCGCCGTCTTCGAGCAGCAGAGCCACCGCGCCGCCGACCAGATCGGCAGCGTCGCCCAGGCGCTGCACCAGGCCGCCAGGCAGTTGGAGGAGGAGAACAACGGCACCGCCGCCCGCTACACGGTGATGGCGGCCGACCGCGTCGAGCAGTTCGCCGACACGCTCCGCAACTCGACGGTGGACGACCTGGTCGGCCAGGTCGAGAGCTTCGCCCGCCGCCAGCCCGAGGTCTTCCTGGGCGCGGCGTTCGGCGTCGGCTTCCTGTTCGCCCGCTTCATCAAAAGCTCCGGCGAGCGCATCCGCATGGCCGACCTGATGCGCCAGCAGGACGAGCAGCGCATGGGCGGCAGCATGGGCGGCGGCCGCGGCAACGGCGGCATGGGTGGCGGCGGCGGCATGGGTGGCGGCGGCGGTGGCGGCCGGGCGCGCGGCGCCTACGACTTCTCGCAGGAGCGGCAGAACATCGGCGGCTCCTACCCGGCGGGCGGTCGCACGGCGAGCGGCGGAACCGGAACCGGCGCCGGACCCGGCCAGTCCCGGCCGCGGGCCTCGTCGGACGAAACCGGCGTCGGCAACCGGGTGAACACCGGCAGCGGCATCCGCGACGCGGCCGAGCTGATGGCCGGCGGCTCGCCCGAGCCCGCGAAGGCGCCGACGGCAAGGGCCGAGCCGGCCCGCGCCAACCCGAACGCCGTCGAGCCGGTGAGCGGCGCCAGCACCCCGGCGGCGACCATGGGCGCCACCTCGACCGGCCCCGCGAAGGCGCCGGAGAACAAGCCCCTGGAGAGCAAACCATGAGCGCCGCCGAGGACTACGGCCGCTACGACCCACGGGCGAACCGCTCGCTGGCCGGGCTGTTCGCCGATCTGGCGCGCGACCTGACCGGGCTGGTCCGCACCGAACTGGAGCTGGCTAAGGCGGAGCTGGGCGAGAAGGCCGGGCAGGCGGCGGGGGGCGTGGCCTTCATCGCCGCCGGCGGCTTCGTCGCCTTCGCCGGGCTGCTGGTGCTGCTGGCCTGCGCTGTGCTGGCGCTGTCGCTGGTGGTGCAGCCGTGGCTGGCGGCGCTGATCGTCGGCGTCGTGGTCGCCGGCATCGGCGTCGCGCTGATGCTGATGGGCCGCAACCGGCTGAGGCCGGAGAACCTGCAGCCCAACCGCACCTTGCACACCCTGCGTGACGACAAGGACTGGGCGCGGAGCCAGCTCAGCAAATGAGCCAGCGCGACGACAACGCCACCGGGGACCACCCCGACTATGACGCCCTGCAGCGCGAGGCGCGCGACCGCCGGACGCGCATCGCCGCTTCGCTGGATTCGCTCCGGCACCGCCTCGCGCCCAACACCCTCAAGGAGCAGACCATGAACCGCATGACCAACCGGATGAGCAGCGGAGCGTCGCACATGGGCGACATGGTCCGCGGCAACCCCGTTCCCCTCGCCATGATCGGCATCGGGCTGGGCTGGATGCTGCTGTCGCGCAGCGGCATGGACCAGCGCATCGCCCACAGCGGCGCCTTCCGCAGCGTGCGCAGCACCGCCGGCTCCAGCGCCCGCTACGCCCGCGACACCTTCTACAGCGCCGCCGGGTCCGTGCGGGACACCGCCGGCTCGCTGTACGACCGCGCGGGCGACATGGCGAGCGACGCCTACGAGAGCGCCGGCGAGGCCGCCAGCCGCATGACCGGCGGCGGCACCTACCAGGACCGTCCGGGCGACGACCGCACCGGCGGCCCGACCGGCCGCGGCATGCCGCAGCAGCACATGCGGGGCGGGCATCCGCAGGGCGGACGCTCGATGACCGCCTCGATGGGCCGGCAGATCGGCCACGTCACCACCAGCTTCTGGGACCTCGTCGAGGACCACCCGCTGGTCGCCGGCGTGATGGGCGTGGCGCTGGGCGCCGCGCTCGGCGCCAGCATCCCGGGCACCCGCTACGAGGAGCGCTGGGTCGGCGACTACGCCGGGCAGGTGACCAACCTGGCCAAGGAGGCCGCGCAGGACGCCATCGAGCGCGGCACCCGCGCCGCCCAGGCCGCCGCCGAGGCGGCCCGCGAGCACGTTGCCGAAGCGGTCGACGACGTGAAGGGCGCCGCCAAGGAGGAGATCAACCGGACGTAAAAGGGACCTGGGCAGGAGGGTCGGCAACGGCCGACCCTTCCCCTCATCCATCGTTCTTCTTTCGTCATCCCCGCGATGGCGGAGATCCATGCCTTCCTCAGCCACTTGCTTGGGGAGTTATGGATCCCCGCCGTCGCGGGGATGACGGTTTGGGGGACGTCGCACTGCCCCCTTGCGACAGAACGCCGCACCCTATACCGTACCGCTCCGGTCTAGTATGACCGGAGCCGGCGAACGGCCGAATGTCCCACCAATGCGCTTGACTTTTGGACAGGGGTGGAGCATCTAATCAGTACTGAATTGGTCCTGATTGAATCCCGGCCATGATCAAGCTGTCGAAGCTGACCGATTACGCCATCGTTGTGATGAGCGAGATGGCGCGCCAGAGAGGCGCGGTGCACACCGTGACCCAGCTGGCCGAGCGCACGGGCGTGCCCGCGCCTACGGTCGCCAAGCTGATGAAGAGCCTGACCCCGGCCGGCCTGATGACCTCGCACCGCGGGGCGGCCGGCGGCTACGCGCTCGCCCGCCCGGCCGAGGCCATCACCATCGCCGACATCGTCGTCGCCTTGGACGGCCCCATCGCGCTGACCGCGTGCGTCGAGGGGGCCGGCGAGGAGTGCGGCGTGGAGAACCTGTGCCCCATGCGGGGCGGTTGGGAGAAGATCAACCGGGCGATCCGCTCCGCGCTGGAGCAGGTGACGCTCGCCGACATGATGGGCCCCGTGTGGGCGCCGCCGGCCGCGCAGCCGGCCAAGGCGCTCGCCTCGGGTAACGCCTAGGGAGTTAGAGGAAGCCATGGCCGCCAGCACCGAGACCGCCGATCAGGTCCGCGCCTTCACCGAGAAGGAATACGAGTACGGCTTCACCACGGACATCGAGTCCGAGGTCGCCCCGAAGGGCCTGAACGAGGACATCATCCGCTTCATCTCCGCCAAGAAGGAGGAGCCGGAGTGGCTGCTGGAGTGGCGCCTGCGCGCCTTCCAGGCCTGGAAGGCCATGGAGGAGCCGCACTGGCCGGCGCTCACCTACGGCCCGATCGACTACCAGGACGCGCACTACTACGCGGCGCCGAAGATGAAGGCGAAGCCGAAGTCGCTGGACGAGGTCGATCCCGAGCTGCTGAAGACCTACGCCAAGCTGGGCATCCCGCTGAAGGAGCAGGCGATCCTCGCCGGCGTCGAGGGCACCGAAGGGCAGAGCCCGGCGGTGGCGGTGGACGCGGTGTTCGACAGCGTGTCGGTGGCGACCACCTACAAGGCCAAGCTGGAGGAGATGGGCATCATCTTCTGCGCCATCTCCGAGGCCGTGCACAAGTGCCCGGAGCTGGTGAAGAAGTACCTGGGCTCGGTGGTGCCGTATACGGACAATTTCTTCGCGACGCTGAACTCGGCGGCGTTCACGGACGGCTCGTTCGTCTACATCCCCAAGGGCGTGCGCTGCCCGATGGAGCTGTCCACCTACTTCCGCATCAACCAGGCCAACACCGGCCAGTTCGAGCGGACGCTGATCATCGCCGACGAGGGCTCGCACGTCTCGTACCTCGAGGGCTGCACCGCGCCGAAGCGCGACGAGAACCAGCTGCACGCCGCGGTGGTCGAGCTGGTGGCGCTCGACAACGCCACCATCAAGTACTCGACGGTGCAGAACTGGTACCCGGGCGACGAGAACGGCGTCGGCGGCATCTACAACTTCGTGACCAAGCGGGGTGCGTGCCGCGGCGTCAACTCGAAGATCTCGTGGACGCAGGTGGAGACCGGCTCGGCCATCACCTGGAAGTACCCGAGCTGCATCCTGCAGGGCGACAACTCGGTGGGCGAGTTCTACTCGGTCGCCATCACCAACAACCGCCAGCAGGCCGACACCGGCACCAAGATGATCCACATCGGCAAGAACACCCGCTCGACCATCGTGTCGAAGGGCATCTCGGCCGGCAAGGCGCAGCAGACCTACCGCGGGCTGGTGAAGATCCTGCCCAAGGCGGAGGGCGCGCGCAACCACACGCAGTGCGACAGCCTGCTGATCGGCGACCAGTGCGGCGCCCACACGGTGCCCTACATCGAGAGCCGCAACCGCTCCGCCCGCATCGAGCACGAGGCGACCACGGCGAAGATCAGCGAGGACCAGCTCTTCTACTGCCGCCAGCGCGGCCTGTCGGAAGAGGACGCGGTGTCGCTGATCGTCAACGGCTTCTGCAAGGAAGTGCTGAAGGAGCTGCCCATGGAGTTCGCCGTCGAGGCGCAGAAGCTGGTGGGCATCAGCCTTGAAGGAAGCGTGGGCTGACCGCCCGCCCTGGTGAGTGAGGAAGAAGACCGATGATCGAAATCAAGAACCTGCACGCCACGGTGGACGGCAAGGAAATCCTCAAGGGCATCGACCTGACGATCCGCCCGGGCGAGGTGCACGCCATCATGGGCCCGAACGGCTCGGGCAAGAGCACGCTCTCCTACGTGCTGGCCGGCCGCGAGGGCTACGAGGTCACCAAGGGCTCGGTCACCTACTTCGGCCAGGACCTGCTGGCGCTGGAGCCGGAGGAGCGCGCCGCCGAGGGTGTGTTCCTGGCCTTCCAGTACCCGGTGGAGATCCCCGGCGTCGCCAACACCACCTTCCTGAAGTCCGCCATCAACGCCATGCGCAAGCGCCGCGGCGAGAGCGAGCTGGACGCCATGCAGTTCCTCAAGCACATCCGCGCCAAGACCAAGCAACTCGGCATGACCGACGAGATGCTGAAGCGCGCGGTCAACGTCGGTTTCTCCGGCGGCGAGAAGAAGCGCAACGAGACCCTCCAGATGGCCGTGCTGGAGCCGAAGTTCGCCATCCTCGACGAGACGGACTCCGGCCTCGACATCGACGCGCTGAAGATCGTCGCCGACGGCGTCAACGCGCTGCGCGGGCCGGAACGCTCCATGCTGGTCATCACCCACTACCAGCGCCTGCTCGACTACATCGTGCCGGACTACGTGCACGTGCTGGCGCACGGCAGGATCCAGCGCTCGGGCGGCAAGGAGCTGGCGCTGGAGCTCGAAAAGAACGGCTACGCCGAGTTCGGCGTCAACGAGGCGGCGTGAGATGACGGTCACCCATTCCAGCCGGTACGGAGACCGCGCCGCCGCCCAGCCCTACCTGGAGCAGTACGACCGCGTGAAGGCGGAGCTGCCGGGCGCCGCGCTGTCCTGGGTGCGCGACCTGCGCGAACTGGGCCGCAGCCGCTTCGCCGAGCTGGGCTTCCCCACCTCCAAGGTCGAGGCCTGGAAGTACACCAGCCTGAAGAGCCTGGAGAAGGTCGCCTTCCAGCCGGCCAAGCCGGCCGCCGCCGGCGTGCACTTCGACGTGCTGCCGCACGTCGGCACGGGCCCGCGCCTGGTGTTCGTGGACGGCTTCTTCCGCGCCGACCTGTCCTCCACCGCGGGCGTGCCGGCCGGCGTCGAGCTGTCGGGCCTCGCCGAGACGCTGTCGCGGAATCCCGATCTGGTGGGCGAGCACCTGGGCCGCCTCGCCGTGTCGGACGAGCAGCGCTTCGTCGCGCTCAACACCGCCTTCCTGGCGGACGGCGCGGTGGTCCGGGTGGGGCGCGGCGTGGAAGTGCCGGAGCCGATCGAGCTGGTCTTCGTGTCGCTGGGGTCGGATGACGGCGCGGTGGCCTTTCACCCGCGCACGCTGCTCATCGCCGAGCCGCAGAGCAAGGCGACCGTCATCGAGCACCACGTCGGGCTCGGCATCGGCGCCACCTTCGCCAACCACGTGGCCGAGGCCTACGTCGGCGAGGGCGCCATCCTGCGCCACTACAAGGTGCAGCGCGAGGGGGCGGAGGCCTTCCACCTGTCCAACAGCGTGGCGAAGGTCGGTAAGGACGCCTGCTACGACAACTTCATCCTGACCACCGGCGCGCGGCTGGCCCGCAACGAGGTGCGCGTGGCGCTCGGCCTGGGGTCGAGCTGCAACGTCAACGGCGCCTACATGATCGGCGGCCACCAGCACTGCGACACGACGACCGTGATCGAGCACAAGGAGCCGCACGGCACCTCGCGCGAGGTCTACAAGGGCGCCATCGACGACCACGGCCGCGCCGTGTTCCAGGGCAAGATCGTCGTGCACCCCGGCGCCCAGAAGACCGACGGCCACCAGCTGAACCGCGCGCTGCTGCTGTCCGACACCGCCGAGATCGACGCCAAGCCGGAGCTGGAGATCTACGCCGACGACGTGAAGTGCAGCCATGGCGCCACCGCCGGCGAACTGGCCGACGAGGCGCTGTTCTACCTGCGCGCCCGCGGCATCCCGAAGGACGAGGCGCGGGCCCTGCTGATCGGCGCCTTCCTGGCGGAGGCGCTGGACGAGATCCCCGACGAGACCATCCGCGAAGCCTTCCACAGCTTCGTCACCGGCTGGCTGGGCACGCGCTGAGGAGACCGAGGCTATGAGCGACATCGCCTACACGCTTGACCGCACCGCCGGGTACGACGTGGAGCGCATCCGCGCCGACTTCCCGATCCTGTCGCGCACGGTGCACGAGCGCACCGGGAAGAAGCCGCAGCCCGGCAAGCCGCTGGTCTATCTCGACAGCGGCGCCAGCGCCCAGAAGCCGCGCCACGTCATCGACACCATGACGCGCTTCCTGGAGGAGGACTACGCCAACATCCACCGCGGCGTGCACTTCCTGTCACAGCGGGCGACCGACCGCTTCGAGGCGGCGCGCGACAGCGTGGCGGCGTTCCTCAACGCGCACAGCCGCGACGGTATCGTCTTCACCCGCAGCGCGACCGAGGCGATCAACCTCGTGGCCTTCAGCTACGCCCGCACCTTCCTGGAGCCGGGCGACGAGATCATCGTCTCCGTCATGGAGCACCACGCCAACATCGTTCCCTGGCAGCTGGCGCAGATGGCCAAGGGCCTGGCGATCAAGGTGGTGCCGGTGGACGATCGCGGCGTGCTCGACCTGGACGCCTACGCCAAGCTGTTCGGGCCGCGCACCAAGATGGTGGCGATCACCCACTGCTCGAACGTGCTGGGCACGGTGACTCCGGCCAAGGAGATCGTCCGCATCGCGCACGAGCGCGGCGTGCCGGTGCTGCTCGACGGCTCCCAGGCGGTGGTGCACGGTACCGTGGATGTTAAGGACATCGGCGCCGACTTCTACGTCTTCACCGGCCACAAGCTGTACGGCCCGACCGGCATCGGCGTGCTGTGCGCCAAGCCGGAGCTGCTGAAGAAGATGCCGCCCTACCAGGGCGGCGGCGACATGATCCAGTCGGTCAGCTTCAGCGGCACCACCTTCAAGGAGGCGCCGGCGCGGTTCGAGGCCGGCACCCCGCCGATCACCGAGGCCATCGGGCTGGCCGCCGCCATCGACTACGTCGAGGGCATCGGGCGCGACGCCATCGCCGCGCACGAGCACGATCTGCTGGCCTACGCCACGCAGCGGCTGCAGGAGATCGAGGGGCTGCGCATCGTCGGCACGGCGCCGGGCAAGGCGGCGATCATCTCGTTCGTGGTGGACGGCGTGCACCCGCACGACCTCGGCACCGTTGTCGACCAGTACGGCGTCGCCGTGCGCGTCGGCCAGCACTGCGCCGAGCCGCTGATGGAGCGCATGGGCGTCGGTTCGACGGCGCGGGCGTCGTTTGCCATGTACAACACCCGCGCCGAGGCGGATGCTCTGGCCGATGCGGTCAAGGCGGTGAAGGAGTTCTTCGGAGCATGATGGACGAGCTGCGCGAGCTGTACCAGGAAGTGATCCTGGACCACGGCAAGAACCCGCGGAACCACCGCCACCCGCCCGACGCCAACCGCGAGGCGCGCGGCGAGAACCCCATGTGCGGCGACAAGTTCACCGTCTACCTGAAGGTGAACGGCGACCACGTGGTCGAGGACGTGGCGTTCGAGGGGCGCGGCTGCGCCATCTCCACCGCCAGCGCCTCGATGATGACGGAGGTGGTCAAGGGCAAGACCGAGGCCGAGGCCAAGGCGCTGTTCGAGACCTTCCACGACCTCTGCACCAAAGACGAGGACGAGCACGGCGACCACGGCCCCGTCGACGAGGAGGCCCTGGAGAAGCTGATGGTGCTGTCCGGCGTGCGCCAGTTCCCGGTGCGCGTGAAGTGCGCCACCCTCGCCTGGCACGCGATGAGCGCGGCCATCGAGGGCGAGGACAAGGCGTCGAGCGAGTAGAGAGAGCCAGCCATGCCTGAAGACGCGACCGCAACCGACATCCACGACACGCCCGCCGTCTCCTTCGCCGCCGGCAAGGAGGCGGTGATGGAGCGCATCGTCGAGGCGATCAAGACCTGCTACGACCCGGAGATCCCCGTGGACATCTGGGAACTCGGGCTGATCTACCGCGTCGACGTCAACGACGCCGGCGAGGTCGAGGTCGACATGACCCTGACCAGCCCGATGTGCCCGGTGGCCGGCGAGCTGCCGATGCAGGTGCAGGAGGCCATTCAAAACGCCGAGGGCGTCACCACATGCAAGATCGATCTGGTGTGGGAACCCCCATGGCGCCCGGACATGATGTCGGACGTCGCCAAGATCCAGCTGGACATGTTCTGATCCTCAGGAAGCGAGACGACCCATGGCACTCCCGAAGGCCCTCACCCTGACCGACGCCGCCGCCGAGCGCGTCAAGTCTCTGATGGCGAAGGCGCCGGGCGAGATCGTCGGCCTGCGCATCGGCGTGAAGGCCCGCGGCTGCTCGGGCATGAGCTACGAGATCCAGTACGCCAAGGAGAAGATGAAGTTCGACGAGGTCGTCGAGGACAAGGGCGTCACCGTCCTCATCGACCCGGCGGCCGTCATGTTCCTGATCGGCAGCGAGATGGACTACGTCGACGACAAGTTCGAGACGGGGTTCCGGTTCCGCAATCCGAACGAGAAGGGGCGGTGCGGGTGCGGAGAGAGCTTCCACGTGTGACGCGTGGGGGCGGTGCGCCTCCGCCTTGTGCGCACCGCCGCCGTCGGGCTGGCGCTCCTGGCTGCCTGGGCGGTCATCGGCACGCTGTACATGCGCCTCGTCGATGACATTGCCGGCACCTACCTGACGGCGGCCGGCGCCATCGCTTCCCTGATCTGCCTGCCGCTCTATTGGGTCGCCGACGCGCGGCGCCTGCCGGTGACCGCGTCCGGAGCCGCACAGGCCAAAGCCGTCCTCTACGGATGGCGGGCCGGTTTGCCGGCATCGCTCGTGGTCATCATCGCGCTGATCGGACTGGCAAGGCTGCTCCGCCTCTAGGCGGGGTTGAGACCGGGTGGTTCCCGCCCTACCATCCTGCCCCTGAACACGTGCCCCCACCCTACCCCTCCCCCGCTGCGCAGGGGAGGGAACTCCGCCGTCCTTACCCTCCCCTGCGCAGCGGGGGAGGGTGCCCGAGCGCAGCGAAGGGTGGGTGGGGGCACGGGCCGCCGAAGCAACAGGTTCCCATGTCCTTGCTGAACGACACCGCCCCGGCGCGCACCGCCACGGCCGCCGCGCCCGCCCCGCCGATCATCCAGGTCTCCGGCCTCACCAAGACCTACAAGACCGGGTTCAACGCGCTCAAGGGCATCGACCTGGAGATCCGCCGCGGCGAGATCTTCGCGCTGCTCGGCCCCAACGGCGCCGGCAAGACGACGCTGATCTCCATCGTCTGCGGCATCGTCAACCCGTCCACCGGCACGGTTCTGGCCGACGGGCACGACATCGTGCGCGACTACCGCGCCGCGCGCTCGGCCATCGGGCTGGTGCCGCAGGAGCTGACCACCGACGTGTTCGAGACGGTGTGGGCCACCGTCAGCTTCAGCCGCGGCCTGTTCGGCAAGCCGCCCAACCCCGCGCACATCGAGAAGGTGCTGCGCGACCTCTCCCTGTGGGACAAGAAGGACGCCAAGGTCATCACCCTGTCCGGCGGCATGAAGCGCCGGGTGATGATCGCCAAGGCGCTGTCGCACGAGCCGAAGATCCTCTTCCTCGACGAACCCACCGCCGGCGTCGACGTCGAGCTGCGCCGCGACATGTGGGAGATGGTGCGGCGCCTGCGCGAGGGCGGCGTCACCATCATCCTCACCACCCACTACATCGAGGAAGCGGAGGAGATGGCCGACCGCATCGGGGTGATCAGCAAGGGCGAGATCATCCTGGTCGAGGGCAAGGACGTGCTGATGCGCAAGCTCGGCAAGAAGCAGCTGACGCTGCACCTGCAAAGCCCGCTGGAGGCGATCCCCGCCGGCCTGTCGGAGTACGCGCTGGAGCTGAGCGCCGGCGGCACCGAGCTGGTCTACACCTTCGACGCCCAGGCCGAGCACACCGGCATCGCCGGCCTGCTCAAGCGGCTGGGCGAGCACGGCATCGACTTCAAGGACCTTCAGACCAGCCAGAGTTCCCTGGAGGAGATCTTCGTCAGCCTGGTGAGGGGCGGGAAATGAACATTCCCCTGAACATCTACGCGATCCGCGCCATCTACGGCTTCGAGATGGCGCGCTGGTTCCGCACCCTGGCGCAGAGCATCGCGTCCCCGGCGATCTCCACCTCGCTGTACTTCGTGGTGTTCGGCTCGGCCATCGGCGGGCGGATGGGCGAGGTGGACGGCGTGAACTACGGCGCCTTCATCGTGCCCGGCCTCGTCATGCTGTCGATCCTGACCGAGAGCATCTCCAACGCGTCCTTCGGCATCTACATGCCGAAATACTCGGGCACCATCTACGAGGTGCTGTCGGCGCCGATCTCCATCGGCGAGATCCTGATCGGCTACGTCGGCGCGGCGGCGACCAAGTCGGTGATCCTCGGCTTCATCATCCTGATCACGGCGCGGCTGTTCGTCACCTACCACATCGAGCACCCGCTGGTGATGGTGGGCTTCCTGGTGCTGACGGCGGTGACCTTCAGCCTGTTCGGCTTCATCATCGGCGTCTGGGCGGACGGCTGGGAGAAGCTGCAGATCGTGCCGCTGCTGATCGTCACGCCGCTGACCTTCCTGGGCGGCAGCTTCTATTCCATCAGCATGCTGCCGCCGGCCTGGCAGACGGTGACGCTGTTCAACCCCGTCGTCTACCTTGTCAGCGGCTTCCGCTGGAGCTTCTACGGCACGGCGGACGTCGGCGTCGGCGTCAGCCTCGCCATGACCACGCTGTTCCTGGCGCTGTGCCTGGGCGCGGTGTGGTGGATGTTCAGGACGGGCTACCGGCTGAAGGCGTAATGTGTTTTGCCCCCTCCCCATCCCTCCCCCGCGTTGCGGTGGAGGGGGCTGCCGACGAGGCGGCGGAGTTTCCTCCACCTCGAAGAGGGGGAGGGTTAGGGAGAGGGCAGCGAGTCAGGGCGGGTAGACCGCCGTGATGCCCGACAGGATCGTCTGCGCGGCCAGCGCCGCCAGCACGATCCCCAGGATCCGGCTCAGCGTCAGGATCATGGTGCGCCCCAGCAGGCGGCGCACCACGTCGGCGAACATCAGCAGCACCGTGGCGCTGACGATCACCAGCGCCGCCGCGCCCAGCACCGTCAGCTGCCCCTGCCAGTCCCGCCCGTACTGGTCCATCAGCAGCATCACCGAGGCGATGGAGCCCGGCCCGGCGATCAGCGGGATGGCCAGCGGAAAGACCGCGAGGTCGTGCGCCTCCTCGTCGGTGCGGGCCTCGTCGGCGGCCTTCTCCTTGCGGTCGGAGCGGCGCTGGAACAGCATCTCGAAGGCGATCCAGAACAGCAGCGCCCCACCGGCGATGCGGAAGGCCGGCATCTCGATGCCCAGCGCCGTCAACACCGGCCGCCCGAGATAGGCGAAGAACACCAGGATGGTCAGGCTGAGCGCCGTGCCGCGCAGCGCGATCATGCGCTTGCGCCGGGCGTCGAAGCCCTGGGTCAGGCCGAGGAACACCGGCACGAGGCCGACCGGATCGACCACGACGAAGAACACCACCAGGACGCTGATCAGCGTGTCCACGCCGCCTCCCCCACCCTTGTTGCCGCCTGCTGGGTAGGGGGAGCGGCACGGTGCGTCAATCGGCAAATCGGCATGGCTCCCGCTCGCATCCCTGCTTGACCGGGTTGACGCCGCCGCACTACGCCACACGTAACGAGAACTCAGCCGAAACGGGAGCAGAGACACCGTCATGGACAAAGGCATCGCGAAGGTCACGCCGAAGGCCATCCACCTCAAGGACTACCGGCCGCCCGCGCACCTCATCGACACGGTGGACCTGCACTTCGACCTGCGCGAGGACGTGACGACGGTGCGCGCCACGCTTGCCGTCCGCCGCAACCCGGCGCGCGACGATCTGGAGCACCCCGCCCTGACGCTGGACGGCGAGCGGCTGGAGCTGGTCTCGGTCACGCTGAACGGCAAGCCGCTGACCACCGAATGCTACACGGTGGACGAGGCCCGCCTGACCGTCCCGCGCGTGCCGGAGACCTTCACGCTGGAAACCGTGGTCCGCATCAAGCCGCAGGAGAACACGGCGCTGCAGGGCCTCTACAAGTCGTCCGGCAACTTCTGCACGCAGTGCGAGGCGGAGGGCTTCCGGCGGATCACCTACTTCATCGACCGTCCCGACGTGATGGCGCGCTACACCACCACCATGGAGGCGGACAAGGCGCGCTACCCGGTGCTGCTGTCCAACGGCAACCTGATGGCCGAGGGCGAGGCGTCCGGCGGGCGGCACTGGGCGCGCTGGGACGATCCGTTCCCCAAGCCCAGCTACCTGTTCGCCCTGGTGGCCGGCAATCTGCGCCACGCCGAGGACCGCTTCCGCACCATGTCGGGCCGCGACGTCACGCTGCGCATCTACGTCGAGCCGGGCAACGAGGACAAGGTCGGCCATGCCATGGCCTCGCTGAAGAAGTCCATGGCCTGGGACGAGGAGGTGTTCGGGCTGGAGTACGACCTGGACATCTTCAACATCGTCGCCGTGTCCGACTTCAACATGGGGGCGATGGAGAACAAGTCGCTCAACGTCTTCAACACCAAGTACATCCTGGCGAAGCCGGAGACCGCCACCGACCAGGACTTCCTGGGCATCGAGGCCGTGGTGGCACACGAGTACTTCCACAACTGGACCGGCAACCGCGTCACCTGCCGGGACTGGTTCCAGCTGTCGCTGAAGGAAGGGCTGACCGTCTTCCGCGACCAGGAGTTCTCGTCCGACATGAACTCCCGCGCGGTCAAGCGCATCGCCGACGTGCAGCGCCTGCGCACCGTGCAGTTCACCGAGGATTCCGGCGCCATGGCGCACCCGGTGCGCCCCGACACCTACGTGGAGATCAACAACTTCTACACGCCCACCGTCTACGACAAGGGCTCGGAAGTCATCCGCATGATGCACACGCTGCTGGGCAAGGAGGGCTTCCGCAAGGGCATGGACCTCTACTTCCAGCGGCACGACGGACAGGCGGTGACCTGCGACGACTTCGCCGCGGCGATGCAGGACGCCAGCGGCGTCGACCTCTCCCACTTCAAGCTGTGGTACCGGCAGGCCGGCACGCCGGTGCTGGAGGCGTCGGGCGCCTACGACGGGGCCGCGCGCACCTACCGCCTGACGGTGCGCCAGACCGTGCCGCCGACGCCGGGCCAGCCGACCAAGCTGCCGATGCACATCCCGCTGGTCCTGGGCCTGCTGGGTCCGGACGGCACGGACCTGCCGCTGCGGCTGAAGGGGGAAGCGCAGCCGGCCGGCACCTCGCGCGTGCTGCACGTCCAGGACGGCGAGCAGGTGTTCGAGTTCGTCGACGTCCCCACCCGCCCGGTGCCGTCGCTGCTGCGCGGATTCTCGGCGCCGGTGACGCTGAAGACCGACCTGTCCGACGCGGACCTGACCTTCCTGATGGCGCACGACAGCGACGCCTTCAACCGGTGGGAGGCCGGCCAGACGCTGGGTACCCGCATCCTGCTGTCGCTGGTCGCCGACGCCCAGGCCGGCCGCGACCTCGCCCTGCCCGACAGCTTCGTCCGGGCGGTGGAGGCGGTGCTGGACGACGCCGCGACCGACCCCGCCTTCGCCGCGCAGGCGCTGGTGCTGCCCACCGAGTCCTATCTCGGCACGCAGATGCCGGTGATCGATCCGGACGCCATCCACGCCGCCCGCGAGTTCGCCCGCAAGCGGCTGGCATCGGCGCTGCGCCCGAAGTGGCTGGCCGGCTACCGCGCCAACGCCGGCAACGAGCCGTTCTCGGTGGACGCCGCCGCCATCGGCCGCCGGGCGCTGAAGAACCTCTGCCTCGCCTACCTGATGGCGCTGGAGGACGCGGAGGCGGTCGGCCTGTGCGTCGGCCAGTTCCACGGCGCGCACGCCATGACCGACGCGGTCGCCGCGCTCGGCCTGCTGGCGTCCTCCGGCGCGGCGGAGCGGGAGGAGGCGCTGGCCTCCTTCTACGAGCGCTGGAAGGGCGAGCCGCTGGTGGTGGACAAGTGGTTCGGCGTGCAGGCGACCGCCAGCCGGCCGGACGCGCTGAAGGACGTCACCCGCCTGCTCGACCACCCGGCGTTCGAGATCCGCAACCCGAACAAGGTCTACGCGCTGATCGGCGCCTTCGCCGGCGGCAACCCGGTGCGCTTCCACGAGCCCGGAGGAGCCGGTTACCGCTTCCTGGCCGATCAGGTTCTGAAACTCGACCCGATGAACCCGCAGGTGGCGGCGCGGCTGATGGGCCCGTTCTCGCGCCTGCGCCGCTACGACGCCGGCCGGCAGGGGTTGATGCGCGCCGAGTTGAAGCGCATCGCCGCCCAGCCGGGCCTGTCGCCCGACGTCTTCGAGGTCGCGACCAAGAGCCTGGACGCGGTGGGCTGAAACGGAAACGGGCCGGAGGGTTGCCCCTCCGGCCCGCTCACTGCGACAAGCGGTCGCGCTTACTTCTGCTCGCTCAGGAAGGCGATCAGGTCGTCGGCGGCCTTGTCGGCGTCGGCCTTGTACTTCGGCACGTTCTTCAGGCCGGCGTAGGCCATCGTGCCGCCCGGGACGATCTCCTTCGGGGCCTGGACGTAGGCCTTCAGGTTCTCCGGGGTCCAGGTGAAGCCGGCGGCGCTCTTCTCCTGCATCGGCTTCGAGTACTTGAAGCCGTCGATCGAGCCGGCCTTGCGACCGACGACGCCGTGCAGCGACGGGCCGACCTTGTTCTTGCCAGCCTCGACGGTGTGGCAGGCCATGCACTCCTTGAACACGTCCTTGCCAGCGGCAGCGTCACCGGCGGCCTGCGCGGCGCCAGCGGCGGCGGTCATGCCCAGGGCGATGGCGGCACCCATCATCAGCTTCTTGATCATTTGGTACGTTCCCTTCGTTGGTTGACCGGATTCTGGCCGGTGGGGATCGCGGGGGAGAATACACAGATTCGGCAAACTGCCAACCCCAACGAACAGCCCAGACCGGCGCTTTCATCCCTAGGGATCAATGCCCGCCCAAGAGTAGGGCGAACAGGACGATCGCCAAGCCCAGCGCCAGCCAGGGCACATAGAATCCGCCCATGCGCACGGCGGGCAGCGGCAGCGGGATCTCTGGCGGCGTGATTCGCACCGGCGTGGCCGTCGACTCCACCGCCGCGGGCGCGGGCGCGGGCGTGGGAGCAGCCGCCGCAGGCTCGGCCGCCGTGGCGGGCGGGCCGCCGAGCATGGTGGCGAAGCGGGTGAAGAAGTCGTCGGCCATCTTGCGCGCCGTGCCATCCACGAGGCGCGAGCCGATCTGCGCCAGCTTGCCGCCGACCTGCGCGTGCGCCTCGTAGTTCAGCAGCGTCGCCGCGCCGTCCTCCTCCAGACGGACGGTGGCGCCGCCCTTGCCGAAGCCGGCGGCGCCGCCCGAGCCCTCGCCGGTGATGGTGTATCCCTTGGGCGGGTCGAGGTCGGACAGCGTGACCTTGCCGGCGAAGCGCGCGCTCACCGGGCCGACCTTGGCGTGCACCTTGGCGGTGAACTCGGTGTCGGAGAGCTTCTGCACCTCCTCGCAGCCGGGAATGCACTGGCGCAGCACGTCGGGGTCGTTGAGCGCCGCCCAGACCTTGTCGCGCGGTGCCTCGATGCGGTGGGAACCGGTCATGTCCATGCGGTCGTCTCCTTCCTCCCGGCCAAGCTATCGTTTTCCAGTCCCGCGGAAAACTAGGCCGTTCCGGTCATCCGCCCACCCCCGCGGCGCCGTTCCGGGCGACGAAGGCCGCTCAGGGCGCCATGCAGTTGCTGACCAGCGCGCCACAGTCGGCGATGTTGGCGCCCATGGGATAGCTGACCTGCTGCACGGTGCCGCCGCGCAGGACGAACGTGACGTCGCAGCCCTGGGGCGTGCGTGCGGTGTTCAGCGGGACGCCGATGCCGAGGCTCATGCCGATTCCCTCGGCCGTACCGCCGCTCAAGCCCACGCCCATGCCCGGACTGTCGGTCTCGACCGTCGGCCGGGCGGAATAGGTGTAGTACTCGGCGCCGTTCACCACCGCCTGCCGGGACGGCACGCCGGCGCAGGACAGCAGCGTCGCCTTCGGCAGGCCGACCAGCTGCGTCTGCGCCCGTTCGGCGAGATCCGCGTCCTTGCTGTTGCCGGCGCACGCCGCCAGCCCGATCAGGGCGGCCATCCCCGCCGCGCGCACCACGATCCGCATGCCCTTCCTCCGCACGATGCTGCTTCCGCCGCACCATACCACCTCCACGCGCCGCCGGAAGGGGGGTTGGGCTGGCCGTCGCGGCGGGGCGGACACCATGTTAGGATGCTGCCCCGGCGGAGGACGCGCACCCATGACCCTGATCATCAACAACCCCGAAGCGGAACGGCTGGCGCACGAACTGGCGTCCCGCCGCGGCGAGTCCATCGACGAGGCGGTCGTGAAGGCGATGCAGGAACGGCTGGAACGCACCCCGACGCTGACTCCCGAGCAGGCGAGGATGCGGGACGATCTTCTTGCCATCGCCGCCGAGTTCCGAAAGCTTCCGATCCTGGATCCGCGACCGCCGGACGAGATCCTTGGCTACGACAAGAATGGGTTGCCGACCTGATGGTCATCGACAGTTCAGCAATCATCGCCATTTTGCTCGGAGAGCCGGAGGGCCAAGCCCTTGCCAGCAAGATCGCATCCGCAACAAAACGGTTGATGTCGGCTTCCACCGCACTTGAACTGACGGTGGTCACCGAGCACCGGACAGGACTTGCGGGCACGGATATCCTGGCACGGTTTCTTGAGCGGTCAGGCATCACCATCGTGCCGTTCGACGCCGAGCAACTCGCGGCCGCCCAAGTCGCATGTCGCCGCTACGGCAAAGGCCATCATCCGGCCGCATTGAATTTCGGGGATTGTTTCTCCTACGCCCTCTCCAAGACCAGCGGCCTGCCGCTGCTGTTCAAGGGTGACGACTTCGCCCGCACCGACGTGATTCCCGCATGACCACCGTCTATCTCGCCCTCGGCAGCAATCTCGGCGACCGGCTGGCCAACCTCGAGGCGGCCATCGCGGCGCTCGCGCCGGCGGTGGCGGTCACCGCCCGTTCGGCCGTCTACGAGACGGCGCCGATGTACGTCACCGACCAGCCGGCCTTCCTCAACATGGCCGTGCGCGGCGAGACGGCCCTGGCGCCCGAGCCGCTGCTGGCGCACCTCAAGGGCATCGAGGCGGCGCTGGGCCGGCGCGGCGGCGGCGTGCGCTTCGGGCCGCGCGAGGTTGACCTGGACATCCTGCTGTACGGCGACGCTGTGCTGAGGGCCGCGGCGCTGGAGATACCGCACCCGCGCATGGTCGAGCGCGCCTTCGTGCTGCGCCCGCTCGCCGACGTGGCGGCGGAGGTCCGCCACCCGGTGCTCGGCCGCTCCATCGCGGAGCTGCTGGCCGAGGCGCCGGGGGCGGACACGGTGGTGCGTCTGGGGTAAGACCGCGCCTCAGTGCGGCCGGTTCTCCAGGACACGCAGCGTCCGGTCGAGGACCGGCAGCGGCACGCCCATCACGGTGCCGCCGAGGATGGCGGCGGCCAGTTCACGGTCGATCTCGGCGATCGGCGCGATCTCGTCGACGCCAAGTCCGCGGTCCTCGGCCATCAGCGCGATCCAGCCGGCCAGCGCGTTCTTCTGGTGCAGCAACCCCGGCTCACCCACCGACCCGAAGGTTTCGATGAAATCACGGCCGGTGAATACGGGTGTTGCATTGCACACAATATCCGGGACCGGAGTCCCCAGGTGCGTCGTCATTGGGCGTTCTCCCGAATGGCTGTTGTTCGGTGCCTGTTTTTTTGCAGGCCATGCTGCCTTCGTCGGGTGGAGCGCGCAACCCGGCCAAGGGGGTATCCGCTATCCATCGGAGGGAGATCGGCTCCGCCGATCATCGTATCCCTCCCGCAGCCTTTCCGCGAGGGCGGGGCGCCCGGTCCTCGGCCGTGGCTTTCCGGACGGCATCGGCTATACTCCGGCATCAGCGACGATGCGGGCGGCCGGACGCCGCCCCCGTCCGGGAGATCCGCACCGTGACCGACGAGACCCCGCGGCGCCCCGCCTCCGGCGGCGTGCCCCCCACCTACACCATCGTCCTGCGCGACTTCAGCGCCCCCGTCCTGCTGCGCGGCGAAGAGACGCAGCGGCCGGCGCACTTCAACGTCCGCCTCACCGTCGCCCACCCCGGCCCGGACTTCCCGGACGACATCGCCGCCGTCATGTCCTACGAGCCGATCGTCCAGGACCTGCGCCGCCTGTGCGCCGACGCGCGCCCGTCGGGCGCCGAGGAACTGGCCGAGCGGGCGGCCTCGCTGTGCCTCAAGCAGCCGGAGGTCGGCAGCGCGCGCGTCGAGGTTGAACTGGACGACCGAAGCACCGGCGCGGTCGCCGGCGTCACCGTGTTCAGGGAGCAATCCGAAGGGGTGTAACCCCGTCGGGCCTTCACCCTCGAGCAGTCTATGACGTTCCGCCAGGCTGATGGTGCGGCGCACCAATTTCTCTATGCCATTGACTGGAAACGATTGCTGCACCGCACGCCAAACCTTGGCCGAATGTTCTTTATCCTGAAGGCGAGCCGACCAAAGCGGTAATGACAGAGAGTTTCCCCATCGATTAACCTTGGGGAATACTGTGCCGCCGAGTTTCCTTTTGGAAAATGTGTCGCCCGTCGTAGCGGTCGGCCGAAAGGGAGGAGGAAACGATGGAGTTTCGCAAGGACCCGAGTCTGTCGGAGATCCTGGAAGACCCGATCGTCGTGGCCGTGATGAACCGCGACGGCATCGACCGCGAGCATGTCCAGCTCCTCATGGAGCAGATGCGCCGTCGCCTGCGCGCCCGGCAGGAGCGCCTCGCCGCCTGACGCCCACCTCCGCCCAGGGTCCATGGAACGAGACCCCGGCGCCCAGCCAACGCACGCCGTCGCCGCCACGAGCGGGACGGCGTTTTCTGTATCCGCAGAACGCGCTACTTCACGTTCACGATGCGGAAGGTCCGCTGCTCGCCGTCGTGCTCGGTGATGGTGACGTACTCGCCCTGCACGAAGGTGTGGCGGTCGAAGCGGAAGATGGGCTCCTCGTCCTCATCGTCGCCGTCGTCGTAATGGAAGGCCCAGCGCTGGCCGCGGTGGATCAGCATGCCGCGCTGGTCGTCCTCGCCGCGCCAGAAGCGGTGCACGTGGCACTTGTCGCGGCTGGTGCGCCACTCGTCCACGTCGAAGTGTCCCTCGGCGTCGAGCGGCGCCACGAACTCGTAGCCGTGTTCGCTGCTGCCCTCGGGGTGCTCGCGGGTGCGGGCCAGTTCCAGACGGATCTTCTTCAGCGCCACGGCGGGATCCTCGCGTTGAGGGGCTCAGGGGGCTCGGTGGTTGGAGACAAGGACGGGAGCGCCGCGCAGCGCCCCCGTCATCCTCCCCGAAGAGAATAATGTCCCGTCAGGCCCCGAGGTTCCAGGCCCCGTAAATGCCTTCGTGGTGCGCCACGAAGTCGCGCAGGACCGAGGTCAGTTCGGCGACGTGCCGGGCGTTGCCGTGGCGGCGCGCCCGGTCGATGTCGTCGCGGATGAAGGTGGCGATGCGGCGCTGGCCGTCCGCGCAGTGGACCAGGCAGCACCCCAGTTCGACCGCCACCATCTCCGGCACGTGTTCGTGCTCGGCGATGGCGTCGATCTCACGCTCGGTCAGATCGCTCAACGCGATGCAGTCTTCGATCGTCAGCATGGGGCGGCTCCTTCCCTAGGGATCGTGAGCCGTACCTGGAGGGCCGAAGACCGTCCGGCGTGGAGGGCGTGGCCGTGCCGCGCGTCGGTTCAATGGGCCATCAGCACCGGCAGGCCGGCGTGGCCGAGTACGTACCGGGTTACGCCACCCAGGATCAGCTCCCGCATGCGGCTGTGCCCGTACCCACCCATCACCAGAAGGTCGGCGCCCAACTCGGCCGTCTTGTTCGTCAGCATCTGGCCGACCGGCTCCGATCCCGGCTTTACAATGGTTAACTGACAGTTAACGTCATGCCAAGCTAGATATTCGGCAATGCGACGACCAGTCGCAGGCTGAGTCGACGAGGTCTCGGCGGTCAGGACGTAGACGGTGTCGGCCCGGCGGAGGAAGGGCATGGCGCCGGCCACCGCGCGGGCCGATTCGGCGCTGCCGTTCCAGGCCAGCGCGATGCTCTTGCCGATGCGCCCCAGGCCGGCCTTCGGCGCCAGCAGAAGCGGGCGGGCGGCGCTGAGCAGCGCCGTCTCCAGCGTGGCGTAGGCCTGCGCGTCGCGGTCGATCTCGGTGTGGGCGAACACCAGCAGGTCGGCGAAGCGGCCTTCCAGCGGCACCACCTCCTCGGCGCGGCCGACCACCTCGCGCCAGCGGGCGGAGACGCCGCCGACCGCCGACGGCCCCTCGCGCAGGTCGACCTGCTCGCGGTGCAGCACCGCTTCGAAATGGCGGCGGGCGGCGGTCAGGTGGCTGTCCGACTCGTTCTCGGCGGCGCGCATGATCTCATCGACCATGGCGCCGGACATGCCCTCGCCCAGCATCGGCACCGCGTCGCGCGGGTCGAGCTTCACGAACAGGCTGTCGACGTGCGCGTCGAACAGGCGGGCGACGGCGATCGCCGCCGACAGGGCCACGGGATCGGACTCGGAGCCGGCCACCGGCACCAGAATGGACTTGATCGACATGTTCGCCTCCGCGGCCGTTTCACGGCCCGTCTTCCTTTCGGGGCGCCCGCCGTGCACCGTGCAAGCGCGAGCGCCGGTCACCGCCCATGATACTCCAACCCGTTGCCGCGCGCCCGTCCCGAATGCGTTACCCCAGCATCCCCTTTGCCGCATGCAGCACCGCGGCCGGGTCGCCCCCGGCGTCCAGCCGCGCCCAGGCGACGTTCCCGGTCTCGTAGCCCTGCTGCGCCCGCACCACCGCGGCCGTGGCGTCCGACGCGTCGCCGCGGCGGGCGTCCACCCGGCCGACTCGCGCCGGGAGATCCGCCTCCAGCCACAGGCCCTGGAAGGCGACGCCGGCCCGGCGGGCCGCCGCCTCGATGGCGGCGCGCTCCTCGGGACGGGAGTAGACGGCGTCGGCCAGCACGGCGTGACCGGCAGCCAGCGCCACGCCGGCCCGGCGCCCCAGCTCGGCGTAGACCCGCTGCGTCGCCGCGGGCGTGTAGGCGTCGGCCGGCAGGCGCACCGTCTCGTCCACCTGCATCAGCTGCTTGCGGAGCGCGTCGCTGCGCAGGATCAGCGCGCCCGGCGCCGCCCCGAGGTCCGGGGCCAGACCACGCGCCAGGGTCGTCTTGCCGGTGCCCGACAGCCCGCCGACCGCCATCAGCCGCGGCGGGGGCGGCTCCAGCGCGGCCACCGCCTGCTCCAGGTAGGCGGCGGCCTCCACCTCCAGCGCCCGTGCCGACGCCGGGTCGGGCTGCACGGCGGCGGCCGTGGCGTCGATCTTGGCGCGCACCGCCGCCCGCGTCGCCAGGAACAGCGGCAGCAGCGCCAGCCCCTCCAGGTCGCCGGTGGCCTCCAGGTAGCGGTTGAACACCGCGTTGCCCAGCGGGCGCAGGCCGCGGTGGTCGAGGTCCATCAGCAGGAACGCGAGGTCGTACAGCACGTCGATGACGGCGAACGACTCGTCGAACTCGATGCAGTCGAACAGCGTCGGCCGGCCGCGGTGCAGCACGATGTTGCGCAGGTGCAGGTCGCCATGGCAGTGCCGCACCAGCCCGCCCCGCGCCCGCGCGTCCAGAAGGGCGGCGTGTTGCGCCAGCGCCGCCTCGGACCGCCCGGCCAGACGGGCGACCCGCTCCGGTGGGAAGAGGTCGGGGCGGTGGCGCAACTCCTCAAGGTTGCCGGACACCACGGCGCGCATGGCCGCCGCCCCACCGCCGTCGGGGCGGCGCACCGCCCGGTCGTGGAAGGCGGCCACCGCCTCGGCCAGCCGGCGCATCAGGTCGGGCGTCAGCGCGCCGCAGTCGGCCAGCCGGTCGAACAGCTGGTCCGAGTCGAAGCGCCGCATCACCACCACCCAGTCCAGCGCCTCCCCCGCCCCGCCGAGCGCCAGCCGCCCGTCGGCGCGGCGCACCACCGCCTCGACCCGTTCATAAAGGTCCGGCGCGGCGCGGCGGTTGAGCGCCAGTTCGGCCTCGCAGGCGGCCCGGCGCCTCTCCGGGGTCGAGAAGTCCAGGTAGGGAAGGCGCACCGCGCGCTTCAGCTTGTAGGCCCTGGAGCCGGCCAGGAAGACCAGCGCGGCGTGGGTGTCGATGCGCTCCACCGCCCGGCCGCCGTGGCTGCGCGGGTCGCCGAGGAAGGCGATGATGTCGGTCTGGTCGGCGCTGGTGTCCATCCGGGACATCGTACCACAGCAGGCTCGCCGCCGCCCTCCCACGGCGGGGTAGCAGCATTGCCCCCTTGCAATTTCGGGGAGCGAATCCCTATTGACGATGTGGAAACATTTTTCGGTCATGCTGTGGTCATACCAAAACCCAAATAGGGTTCTGTTTCCCGTTCATGGGAGCCGTGCCGTGATGCGCCGCCGTTTTGCCACCGCTGTGGTCGCCCTGGGCTGCATGAGCGCCCTCGGACCGGCGCGCGCCGAGGAGGCGCCGGCGGCCGTGGACAGCGTGCCCAACTGGCGGCTCGGGTCCCTCGCCTTCTCCAACGCCGTGCCGACCGACCGGTCGGAGCGCATCGGCGACCTGCACACGAAGTACCGCCTGGGCGCCGCCCCGCTGCCGGGGCTGGAGCCGTACGCGGCGCTGAAGCCGTGGGTCGCCGGATCGACTCAGCCGGACGGCACCATGACCAGCCGCGGCGGCGTGCTGCTCGACGTGCCGGTGGGCTCCTTCACCTTCACGCCCAGCGTCGGCGCCGGCTACGTCAGCAACTCGCCGCGCAGCAGCCACGCCCCCGTCGAGTTCCGCTCGCAGGTCGAGCTGGGCTACCAGTTCGAGAACCGCTCGCAGGTGACGCTGGGCTACAGCCGCATCACCGGCGGGCCGGCGACCGACGGCAGGACGGACGCCAACAACGTGGTCGGCTTCACCTACCGGCTGCCGTTCGGGGCGCTGCTGGGCCGATAGAATTTCAGATCAGTCTGCGAACCGTCTGCAACGCGGCCATTCGGACACGGCATGCGGCCCCGGTCGCGTTTGTTTGTTAGCATCCGCGGCATGCCCGACCAGTCCCCGGTTCCCCCCATCGTCCAGCGGGTCGATAACGCGCCGCGCGGCATCCTGATGATGCTGATCGCGGTGTTCCTGTTTTCCATCCTCAACGTGCTGGTGAAGGTGACGGCGGAGGATTATCCCCTGACCCAGGTCACCTTCTTCCGCAACGCCTTCGCGCTGGTGCCGGTGTGGGCGACGGTGATGGCGCAGGGCGGCTTCGGCAGCATCCGGACGGCGCGGCCGATGGGGCACCTCTGGCGCTCGTGCGTCGGCCTCACGTCGATGACGCTGATGTTCTGGTCGTTCCACCTGCTGCCGCTGGCCGACGCGGTGGCGCTGAACTTCGCGGCGCCGCTGTTCCTCACCGCGCTGTCGGTGCCGCTGCTGGCCGAGCAGGTGGGCATCCACCGCTGGAGCGCGGTGGCGGTCGGCTTCGTCGGCGTGCTGATCATCGTCCGGCCGAGCGCCGACATGCTGAACCTCGGCGCCATCGTCGCCCTGAGCGCGGCGCTGGCGCAATCCTTCGCGATGATCGCGATCCGCCAGCTCAGCACCAGCGAGACCGCCAACTCCATCGTCTTCTACTTCACGCTGACGACGACGCTGCTGTCCGCGCTGACGCTGCCGTTCGCGTGGCGGACGCCGGACCTCTGGGGCTTCGCGCTGCTGGTGGCGACCGGGCTGGTCGGCGGCACGGCGCAGCTGTTCATGACGCGCGCCTACACCATGGCCCCGGCGGCGGTGATCGCGCCGTTCAACTACGCCTCCATCGTGTGGGCGGCGCTGTTCGGCTGGACGCTGTGGCACGAGGTGCCGGACCTGCACGTCGTCCTCGGCGCCGCGGTGGTGGTGGCGAGCGGCTGCTACATCCTGCACCGCGAGACCCTCAAGCACCGCGCCGTGGTGAGCGGCGCGGCGGGCGAGGATTGAGGGCTACTTCAGACTCCGCGTCATCTCCTCGAAGGCCTGCTTGAAGCCCTTGAGCGGGAAGTCGAGGTCCTGCTGGCTGCCGTCCTTGAAGGTGTAGCGCGTCAGCACCGTCGTGCCGCCGCGGAAGCTGTCGCCCATCTTGTCGGCGGCGAAGTTCGGGAACACGCAGACGTTGATCGTCGACACCGACGACTCGATGCGCGGCTGGCGGTCGACGCGCAGCGCGCAGCGCTCCACCACGCCCCGGTCGATGGTCAGGAACATCTCGTAGTCCTTGCCGACCGGCACCACGCTGATCGCCGCGACGCGCGCGTTGCCCGACGGGTCGCCGAGCAGGCGGTAGACCAGCACCCGGCAGTTGCGCGTGTCGGTCATGCGGTCGATGGTGCAGTCGGCCAGCCACTGCCCCTCCGGCCCCAGCTCCTCCACCGTCGACGCCCCGGCGTTCCCGGACAGAAGGCCCAGGCCGGCAAGGCCGAGGCACGCGATCGTCTTCCACCGATTCATGGAAACCACTTCCCCACAAAACCGCCGGATCCCCCGTCCGGCGCCCGCGATCCTATCCCCTATTCGGCATAGCTCAACCGGCGAGGGAGCAGATCTCCTATGAGGCAGAAAGGGGGCACAATTCACAAAACTGCAACAGAAGTGCAACAGACAGGACTCACAGCGCCGCTAAGGTCCGCCCCGTCCGAGCCGCCGTCCGCGACCGCGCCGGATCTGAAACACGGGAGACGAGATCGTGACCATCCTCACCAAGACGACCCTTCGCCACGCCGCGCTCGGGCTGTGCGCCGCCGTGGCGTTCAGCGGGGCCTCCGTTGCGGCTCAGGCGGCCGACATTTCCGGCGCCGGCGCGACCTTCCCCTACCCGATCTATTCGAAGTGGGCCGACGCCTACAAGAAGGAGACGAACGTCGGGCTGAACTACCAGTCCATCGGCTCGGGCGGCGGCATCAAGCAGATCAAGGCAAAGACGGTCACCTTCGGCGCCTCCGACATGCCCCTCAAGCCCGAGGAGCTGGACGCCGCCGGCCTGGTGCAATGGCCGCAGGTCATGGGCGGCGTGGTGCCGGTCATCAACCTCAAGGGCCTCAAGTCGGGCGAGATCAAGCTGAGCGGCACGGTGCTCGGCAACATCTATCTCGGCGAGATCAAGAAGTGGAACGATGAGCAGATCAAGGCGCTGAACCCCGGCGTCACCCTGCCGAACACCGCCATCGCGCCGGTCTACCGCTCCGACGGGTCGGGCACCAACTTCCTGTTCACCGACTACCTGTCGAAGGCCAGCCCGAAGTTCGGCACGCAGATCGGCGCTAACACCTCGGTCCAGTGGCCGGCCGGCATCGGCGCCAAGGGCAACGAGGGCGTCGCCAACATGGTCAAGCAGACCGAGGGCGCCATCGGCTACGTCGAATACGCCTACGCCAAGCAGAACAACATCCCCTACGCCGCCCTGAAGAACAAGGACGGCAACGTGGTGATGCCGACCATCCAGGCCTTCCAGGCCGCCGCGGCGAACGCCGACTGGGCCAACTCCAAGGGCTACTACGTCATCCTGACCGACGAGCCGGGCAAGGACAGCTGGCCGATCACCGGCGCCAGCTTCATCCTGATGCACAAGGCCCCGCAGGATCCGGCCACCGCCACCGAGGCGCTGAAGTTCTTCGACTGGGCCTTCAAGGACGGCAGCAAGCTGGCTTCCGACCTGGATTACGTGCCCATGCCGGACAACGTGGTGCAGATGATCCGCAAGACCTGGGCGGATCAGATCAAGGCCGGCGACAAGCCGGTCTGGACGGCCGCCGCCACCAAGTGATACGTCCAGCCTGAGCCGTGGGGAGGTTCGGTCCGCCGGTCCTCCCCACGGCCGTTGGAGCCACCATGACCGACCTTGCCCTCGTGTCCGACCGGACGTCCATGCCAAGCCACGGCCAGCGCCAGCGTCTCCAGGACGCCGCGTTCCGCCTCTCCACCCTGTTCTTCGCCCTGCTGGTGCTGACGCTGCTGGGCGGCGTCATCATCGCCCTGGTGGAGGGCTCCCTGCCCGCGCTCAAGGAATTCGGGCTGGGCTTCGCCTTCACCGAGGTGTGGAACCCCGTCACCGAGAAGTTCGGCGCGCTGGCGCCGATCTACGGCACGCTGGTCACCTCGCTGATCGCCATGGCCGTCGGCGTGCCGGTCAGCTTCGGCATCGCCATCTTCCTCACCGAGGTCTGCCCGCCGTGGCTGAAGCGTCCGCTGGGCGTCGCCATCGAGCTGCTGGCCGGCATCCCCTCGATCATCTACGGCATCTGGGGCCTGTTCGTCTTCGCGCCGTTCATGCAGAGCACGGTGCAGCCCTTCCTGATCAACACGCTGGGCCAGCTGCCGTACCTGGAAGACGTCTTCATGGGCCCGCCCTACGGCATCGGCATCCTGACCGCCGGCCTGATCCTGGGCATCATGGTGCTGCCCTTCATCACCTCGATCACCCGCGACGTGTTCGAGACGGTGCCGCCGATGCTGAAGGAATCCGCCTACGGCCTGGGCGCCACCACCTGGGAGGTGGTCTGGCGCGTCGTGCTGCCCTACACCCGCGTCGGCGTGGTCGGCGGCCTGATGCTTGGCCTGGGCCGCGCGCTGGGCGAGACGATGGCGGTCACCTTCGTGATCGGCAACTCGCACCGCATCGCCTCCTCGATCCTCGCCCCGGGCACCACCATCTCCGCCGCCATCGCCAACGAGTTCACCGAGGCGGTCGGCGACGTCTACACCTCGTCGCTGGTGGCGCTGGGCCTGATCCTGTTCGTCATCACCTTCATCGTGCTGACACTGGCCAAACTGATGCTGCTGCGCCTGCAGCGCAACGCCGGGACCTGACCGCCATGACGCAAGCCTCCGCCGCCGCCGCGCACAGCATCGACCTCAGCATCTACCGCCGCCGCCGGCTGGTCAACGGCGCCGCCCTGACGCTGGCGCTGGGCGCCGCCGGGCTCGGCCTGTTCTGGCTGGTCGCCATCCTGTGGACGCTGCTGTGGAACGGCCTGGGCAGCCTCAGCCTGGGCCTCGTCACGCAGATGACGCCGCCGCCGGGCTCGGAGGGCGGCCTGCTCAACGCCATCTTCGGCACCGTGGTGATGACCACGCTGGCCACCGCGCTGGGCACGCCGATCGGCATCCTGGCCGGCACCTGGCTGGCCGAATTCGGCAAGACCAACAAGCTGGCCGAGCTGATCCGCTTCATCAACGACATCCTGCTGAGCGCGCCGTCGATCATCGTCGGCCTGTTCGTCTACGAGGTGCTGGTGATCCGCATGGGCCACTTCTCGGCCTGGGCGGGCGCGGTGGCGCTGGCGGTGATCGTCATCCCGGTGGTGGTGCGCACCACCGAGGACATGCTGAAGCTGGTGCCCAACAGCCTGCGCGAGGCCGCGGCGGCGCTGGGCGCCCCGCAGTGGAAGGTGGTGACCATGGTCGCCTACCGCGCCGCGCGCAACGGCATGATCACCGGCGTGCTGCTGGCCATCGCGCGCATCAGCGGCGAGACCGCGCCGCTGCTGTTCACCGCGCTGAACAACCAGTTCTGGAGCACCGACATGAACGCCCCGATGGCAAACCTGCCGGTGGTCATCTTCCAGTACGCCATGTCGCCCTACGAGGAGTGGCAGCGGCTCGCCTGGGGCGGCGCGCTGTTGATCACGCTGGCGATCCTGATCCTGAACATCGGTGCCCGCGCCTTCGCGGCCCTCAGCACGACGAGCAAGTGACCATGGCCGACGCAAGCCGCACGATGGACATCCGCACCGAGGTTCGCCGCCAGCCGACCGGCAGCGGCGCCGTGGCCGGCGCCGGGCTGGCCGAGAAGATCACGATCCGCAACCTGAACTTCTACTACGACGGTTTCCGGGCGCTGAAGAACATCAACCTGCCGCTCTACGACCGCCGGGTGACGGCGTTCATCGGCCCGTCGGGCTGCGGCAAGTCGACGCTGCTGCGCATCCTCAACCGCATCTACGACCTCTACCCGAAGCAGCGGGCCGAGGGCGAGGTGCTGCTGGACGGCGACAACATCCTGTCGGGCAAGCAGGACCTGAACCTGCTGCGCGCCCGCGTCGGCATGGTGTTCCAGAAGCCGACGCCGTTCCCGATGTCGATCTACGACAACATCGCCTTCGGCGTGAAGCTGTACGAGAAGCTGTCTGGCGACGAGATGGACGAGCGCGTCGAATTCTCGCTGCGCCGCGCCGCCCTGTGGGACGAGGTGAAGGACAAGCTGAAGCAGAGCGGCCTCAGCCTGTCCGGCGGCCAGCAGCAGCGCCTGTGCATCGCCCGCGCCATCGCGGTGAAGCCGTCGGTGCTGCTGCTCGACGAGCCGACCTCGGCGCTCGACCCGATCTCGACGGCCAAGTGCGAGGAGTTGGTGGACGAGCTGAAGTCCGACTACTGCATCGCCATCGTGACGCACAACATGCAGCAGGCGGCCCGCGTCTCCGACTTCACCGCCTTCATGTACCTGGGCGAGCTGGTCGAGTACGGCGAGACCGAGACCATCTTCACCAACCCGTCCAACGAGAAGACGGCGGAGTACATCACCGGCCGCTTCGGCTGACGCCCGTCCTCACAAAGGGGGACGGACGAAACCACAGGCCCTTCCGAAGCGTTGATGACGGCACCGAGGCCACTCCGGTGCCGTCATGCTTCGCATCCTCGCGTTCGCCGCCGCGTTGCTGGCGGCCCCGGCCGCGGCGTTCGCGGCACCCAGCGCCTGCCCGCAGCATTTCGCCGGAGGCGACGCGCCCGACCTGCTCAACCAGCGCCTCGCCGCCAAGACGCGGGCGCTCTGCTACGGCGGGTACGCCGTGCTGCATTCCGGCGTCACCCGCACGCCGCTCTACGCCGCCGAGCGCCTGACCCGCGAGCGCATCGCCGGGGCCGACGCGATCCAGCGGCGCGGCAAGTTCCACGCCGACCCGAACCTGCCGCGCGACGAGCGCGCCGAACTGGCGGACTACGCCCGTTCCGGCTTCGACCGCGGCCACATGGCGCCTGCCGGGGACATGCCGGACTTCGAACAGCAGAACGAGTCGTTCAGCCTCGCCAACATGATCCCGCAGAATCCGGAGAGCAACCGCGACCTGTGGAGCGACATCGAGGCGGTGGCGCGCGCGCTGGCGCGCCGGCAGGGCGATCTCTACGTGGTCAGCGGACCGGTCTACCGCGGCGACCGGATCGAGCGGCTGAACGAACGCGTGCTGATCCCGACGCACGTCTTCAAGGCGCTGTACGATCCGGTGAGCGGGCAGGCCGGCGCCTACCTCGTGCCGAACGCCGAGGGGGACGAGTGGACGCCGCTGTCGATCAGCCAGTTGCGGGACCTGACCGGGATCGACGTGTTCCCGGCCCTGCCCCCCTCCGTCAAGGACGTCGCCATGCCCCTGCCCGATCCGGAGCCGCGGCGCCGCCGCCCGCAGGTCGGCGAGAGACGATAGGCCCGCACGTCGGCGAGAGACGATAGGAAGGATGAGGATGAAGACGATCAAGCCCTTCGCCAACGAGAGCGACTCCGTCGGCATCGCCGACCTGACGGTGGAGAACCGCACCGACCGCGTCGCGCTGTACGGCAGCCTCGACCTGACGCGCGACAAGGACGGCCTGAAGAACGCCCGCGCGCTCCGCGACCTGCTGGACCGCGTGGTGACGGCCCTGGAGGCGGAGAAGGACCTGCCCGACCGGATCCCGCCGCCCAAGGCGACGGACAGCGTGGACAATCCATTCGCGTAGGAGGAAAGCCCCGCGGAGCATGGGGAGGGCCTTGTTTGCCTCCCCGCAATCGGGCATCAACGCCGCATGCCCGCCGCGCCGCTTTCCCCCTCCGCCGCCCGCCTCCCCATCGTCGACGCCGCGCGCGGCGTGGCGATCCTCGCCATGGTGGCCTACCACCTGAGCTGGGACCTCGACTTCCTGGGATTCGCCCGGCTGGAGCTGCTGGAGAACCCGTTCTGGCTGGCGGCGCGCACGGCGATCCTCGGCAGCTTCCTGCTGCTGGTCGGCGTCGGCCTGGTGCTGGCGGCGGCGCGCGGGTTCGACCGGCGGCGCTTCCTGCGGCGGCTCGGGCTGCTGGCGGGCGCGGCGGGCGCGGTGTCGGCGGTGTCCTACGCGCAGTTCCCGGACAGCCCGATCTTCTTCGGCGTGCTGCACCACATCGCGGTGGCGAGCGTGCTCGGCCTTGCCTTCCTGCGCCTGCCGGCATGGGTGAACGCGGCCATCGGCGTCGCGGTCTGGGTGCTGCCGGACCTCACCAGCGTGCCGCTGTTCGACCACCCGGCGCTGCAATGGATCGGGCTGATGACCTTCCCGCCCGATTCCAACGACTACGTGCCGCTGTTCCCGTGGTTCGGCATCGTGCTGTGGGGGATCGCCCTCGGGCAGCTCTGGCGCGGGCGCGGCGCCCTGGCGGCGTGGCGGCCGGAAGGCGCGGGCGGGCGGGCGCTGGCCTGGATGGGGCGCTGGAGCCTGCCGATCTACCTCGTGCACCAGCCGGTGCTGTTCGGCGGGCTGTCGCTTCTGGTCCTGCTGTCCGGCGGGCCGGATCGCGAGACGCGGGACTTCCTGGCGAACTGCGAGGCCGGCTGCGCCACCAGCGGCCAGACCACCTGCGCCGCGCAGTGCCGCTGCATCGCCGACGAGCTGAAGCGCGCCGACCTCTGGCAGGACGTGCTGGCCAACCGCTACACCGGCGGCACCCGCGCCGCCGTCGCCGCGGCGGTGGTCGGGTGCAAGCGCTGACTCACGCCCGCCGGTAGCGCTCCGCCCCCGCCCCGCGCTCGCGCACCACGCGGCCCTGCCGCACGAGGTGGTTCAGGTGCGCGATCGCCTCGCCAACCGCGAAGCGGGTCTGGTGCACGTCGAGCTTGCGGGTGAACATCGCCTGCATGACCTCGTAGGCGGTCGCCGGTTCGGCGCAGGCGGCCAGCGTCTCGTCCAGGCGCTCGCCATGGTGCTCCAGCAGCTCGTCGATGCGGCCGTGCAGGCCGGTGAAGGGGTGCCCGTGCGAGGGCAGCACCAGCACGTCCGGCGGAAGCGCCTTGAACGCCCGGAGCGTCTCCAGGAAGTCGCTCAGCGGATCGGAGTCCGGCTCGTGCGGCCAGACGCTGACGTTCGGGCTGATCTTCGGCAGGATCTGGTCGCCGGCGATGAACAGCCCGCGCTTCTCGTCGAGCAGGCAGGCCTGCTCCGGCGCGTGGCCGCGGCCCACCACCACCCGCCAGCGGTGCCCGCCCACATCCAGCGCGTCGCCGTCGTGCAGGCGGTGCAGCGTGGTGGGCAGCGGCACCACCGCGCGCCGGTAGCCGTTCGGGCGGTTGATGATCCCCTCGATCATGTCCTCGGGCAGGCCGGCGGCGCGGTAGAAGCGCTCGACCTGCGGGCGCGCCAGCTCGTCCGGCTCCAGCGTCAGCATGCGGCCGTACAGCCACTCCGTCAGCGTGGCGTGGAAGGCCGCGTCGAAGCGCGGCGCCAGCCAGCCGGCCAGCCCCATGTGGTCGGGGTGGAAGTGGGTGGCGACCACGCGGGTGATCGGGCGCCCGCCCATCACGCCGGCGAACAGCCGCTCCCACAGGGCGCGCGTCGCCTCGCTGTTGAAGCCGGTGTCGACCAGCGTCCAGCCCGGCCCGTCCTCCAGCAGCCACAGGTTGATGTGGTCGAGCGCGAAGGGCAGCGGCATCCGCACCCAGTGAACGCCGGGCGCCACCTGGACCGTGCCGGCCTCCGCGGGGCGCTCAAGGGACGACGGGAGGGCGGCAGCGGTCATGGAAACTCCCAGCGGTCAGGCCCCGACGGTGTCCGCGGTCATCTGGCGCAGGCGGAAGCGCTGGATCTTGCCGGTGGCCGTCTTGGGCAGGTCTTGGACGAAATGGATGCGCCGGGGGAATTTGTAAGGGGCGAGGCCGGCCTTGCAATGCTGCATCAACTCATCGGCAACGCTCTCGCTGGCCCGCACGCTGTCGCGCAGCACCACCCAGGCCTCCGGCTTGACCAGCCCGGCATCGTCCGGCGCGCCGATGACCGCCACTTCCAGCACCTTGGGATGGCTGACCAGCCGGCTCTCGATCTCGATCGGCGAGCACCAGATGCCGCCGACCTTCAGCATGTCGT
>NZ_JBOZRT010000094.1:0-9236 GCF_050789165.1 Azospirillum sp. | reverse complement strand
TCAGGTCGTCGTTCTCGTACTGCACCGAGCAGGTCTTGATCGAGGTCTCGGCGCAGAACGCCTTGAAGCCCTCCGGCAGCCGCTCCGACCACAGCACCGTCAGGTTGGGCTCCGGCGCCGGGCCGAGGGTGTTCAGCGTGTTGAGCACGCGGAAGGAGTTCCTGGTCACCAGGGTGCGGCCGTCCAGCGCCATGCCGCCGACGCACTCGGTGACCCAGGTCGGGTCGCCGGAGAACAGCTGGTCGTACTCGGGCGTGCGCAGGAAGCGCACCAGGCGCAGCTTGATGACGAACTGGTCGATCAGCGCCTGCGCCTCGACCTCGGCCAGCGTGCCTTCCCGCAGGTCACGCTCGATGTAGGCGTCGAGGAAGCTGGAGACGCGGCCCAGCGACATCGCCGCACCGTTGGCCTCCTTCACCGCGGCGAGGTAGGCGAGGTAGGTCCACTGCACGGCCTCCTGCGCGGTGGCGGCCGGGCGGGTCACGTCGAAGCCGTAGGATTTCGCCATCTGCACCAGCTCGCCGAGCGCCTTGATCTGCTCGTTGATCTCCTCGCGCAGGCGCAGCGTCTCCTCGGTGAGCTGGTCGAGTTCGAGGGACTTGAGCTGGGCCTTCTTGTCCTGGATGAGGAAATCGGCGCCGTACAGCGCCAAGCGGCGGTAGTCGCCGATGATGCGGCCGCGGCCATAGGCGTCGGGCAGGCCGGTGATGACGCCGGACTTGCGGCAGCGCAGGGCTTCTTCGGTGTAGGCGTCGAAGACGCCGTCGTTGTGGGTCTTGCGGAGCGCCGGGAAGACCTCCTCCAGCTTCGGGCTGGGGGTGAAGCCGTAGGCCTCCAGGCCGTTCTTGACCATGCGCCAGCCGCCGAAGGGCATGATGGCGCGCTTCAAGGGCTTGTCGGTCTGCAGGCCGACGATGAGTTCGAGGTCCTTGTCGATGTAGCCTGGGGCGTGGGCGACGATGGAGGCGAAGGTCTCGGTGTCCACGTCGAGCACGCCGCCCTTGGCGGCGCGCTCCTGCTTGAGCAGGGCGGCGACGGTGTCCCACAGCGCCTTGGTCTTGCCGGTGGCCCCGGCCAGGAAGGCGCTGTCGCCTTCATACGGCGTGACGTTGCGCACGATGAAGTCGCGGACGTTCACCTCGCTGCGCCACACGCCCTTCGCGAAACCGCGCCAGGGGTCGAGGGCGGTCTTGGCCGGAGCGGCAAGCTCTTCCCGAAACAGCGTGTCCATTGCATTTCACCTTCGAGAAAGCGCCGGCGCCCCGTCGGCGGGGGCGGCGCGGTCGGAACATCGGATCAGTCGGCGGCGTCGGCCATGGCGGCGCGGGCGTCGATGGCGGCGTGCCCGGAGCGGGCGCCGGGGCCGGGCTGGCTCGGCCGCTCGACCCAGGCGATGCGCAGCACGTTGGTCGAGCCCGGCATGCCGAACGGCACGCCGGCGGTGATCACCAGCCGCTGCCCGTCGTCGGCGAGGCCGTGCGCGTAGGCGATGCGCGCCGCCTTGTGCACCATGTCGGCGAAGCTCTGCACGTCCTCGGTCAGCACCGCGTGGACGCCGTAGGCCAGCATCAGCCGGCGCGCCGCGGCGCTGCTTTCGGTGAGGCAGAGGATCGGCACCTCGGGGCGCTCGCGCGCCGCGCGCAGCGTGGTCGAGCCCGAGGTGGTGTAGGTGACGATGGCCGCCGCCTTGATGGTGTGCGCCACCTGCCGCGCTGCCGCGGTGATGGCGTCGGCCGAGGTCTGCTCGGGGTCGGCGTGCTGGGCGTCCATCATGGCGCGGTAGAGCGTGTCCTGCTCGACCCGGCGCGCGATGCGGTCCATGATCGACACCGCTTCGAGCGGATAGGCGCCGGACGCCGTCTCGGCCGACAGCATCACCGCATCCGCACCGTCGAACACGGCGGTCGCCACGTCCGACGCCTCGGCACGGGTCGGGGCGGGGGCGGAGATCATCGATTCCAGCATCTGCGTGGCGACGATCACCGGCTTGCCGGCCAAGCGCGCCTCGCGCACGATGCGCTTCTGGATGGAGGGCACGTCCTCCGGCGGCATCTCGACGCCGAGGTCGCCGCGCGCCACCATCACGCCGTCCGACAGCTCGACGATGCGTTCCAGGTGCTGGATGGCCTGCGGCTTCTCCAGCTTGGAGAGCAGCGCGGCGCGGCCGGCGATCAGCTTGCGCGCCTCGGCGACGTCCTCCGGGCGCTGCACGAAGCTGAGCGCCACCCAATCGACGCCCTGCTCCAGCGCGAAGGCGAGGTCGGTGCGGTCCTTGGCGGTCAGCGGCGACAGCGGCAGCACGACGCCCGGCACGTTGACGCCCTTGCGGTCGGACAGGCGCGTGCCGGCCATCACCACGGTGTCGGCGAAGTCGGGACCGCAGTCGGTGACGCGCAGCCGCACCTTGCCGTCGTCGAGCAGCAGCTCGGCGTCCGGCTCCAGCGCGGCGAAGATCTCCGGATGCGGCATGCCGACGCGCGTGGCGTTACCGGGCTCCTTGGAGAGGTCGAGGCGGAAGGACTGGCCGGGGATGAGGTCCACCGGGCCGCCGGCGAAGGTGCCGAGGCGCAGCTTGGGGCCCTGCAGGTCGGCCATGATGGCGATGGGGCGGCCGGTGTCGCGCTCGACCGCGCGGATCGCCTGGACGCGCTCGCCGTGGTCGGCGTGGCTGCCATGGCTGAAGTTCAGGCGGAAGACGTCCACGCCGGTCTCCACCAGCTGCCGGATCATCTCCGGCGTCGAGGAGGAGGGGCCGAGGGTGGCGACGATCTTCGTCTGCCGGGTCCGGCGGATCGGGGTCTGGCTGCTCATGTCGAAGCGGGCTCCGCAAGGAGGAATGGGGCGGCGCGGCACGCGTCGTTCGCCCCTGCGCCAACGGCGCTGAATTCGTGTCGTCGTTATACTAGTATATTACTTGAGGGGCAACCGCCGACGACGGGGGATGCCAAAGTGTCGCAGCGCGGCAGGGCGACAGGTACCTTGGTGCACAGAGCCCCTCTCCCCTCGCGGGAGAGGGGTTGGGGAGAGGGGGCATAGCGGCCGGGAGGCCGGAAACAGAGCCTTACATTCCGCCTGACGGCGGCAATCCCCCCTCTCCCCAAACCCCACTCCCTCCAGGGGAGAGGGGCATCTGCGGCTCCGGAAAGGGAAAGGGCACCGCTGGGCGGTGTGCCCGGCGGTGCCCTCCTGTCTCTCCCCCTCGACGCGTCCGACGCCTACATCACCGCGCCCATCTGCCACGGCGTGAACTCGTCGGAGCCGAAGCCCAATTCCTCGCTCTTGCTCTTGCGGCCCGACGCGGTCTCGACGATCAGGTCGAAGATGCGGCGGCCGACCTCCTCGATGGTCTCGTCGCCGGTGGCGATGGTGCCGCAGTCGATGTCCATGTCGTCGGGCATGCGGCGGAACAGCGGCGTGTTGGTCGCCAGCTTAAGGCTGGGCGTCGGCTTGCAGCCGAACACCGAGCCGCGACCGGTGGTGAAGCACAGCACGTTGGCGCCGCCCGCCACCTGCCCGGTGGCCGAGACCGGGTCGTAGCCCGGGGTGTCCATGAACACCAACCCCTTGGCGGTGATCGGCTCGCCGTAGCGCAGCACCTCGACGAGGTTGGTGGTGCCGGCCTTGGCGACCGCGCCCAGCGACTTCTCCAGGATGGTGGTGAGGCCGCCCTTCTTGTTGCCGGGCGAGGGGTTGTTGTTCATCTCGCCGCCGGTGCGGGTGGTGTAGTCCTCCCACCAGACGATGCGGTCGACCAACTTCTGCCCGACGTTCGAGGCGACGGCGCGGCGGGTCAGCAGGTGCTCGGCGCCGTAGACCTCCGGGGTCTCGGAGAGCACGGCGGTGCCGCCCTGGCGCACCAGCAGGTCCACCGCGTAGCCCAGCGCCGGGTTGGCGGTGATGCCCGAGTAGCCGTCCGAGCCGCCGCACTGCAGCGCCAGCGTCAGGTGGCTGACCGGCACCGGCTGGCGGGCCACGTCGTTGACCGCCGGCAGCAGCTCCTTGATCCAGCGGACACCCTCGCGCACCGCCGCCGGGGTGCCGCCGACCTCCTGGATCGACAGCGTGCGCAGGCGGTCGCCCACGGCCAGCTTCTCCGCCTCGACGAGGTGGTCGACCTGGTTGACCTCGCAGCCCAGGCCGAGCACCAGCACGGCGGCGAAGTTGGGGTGGCGGGCGTAGCCGGCGATGGTGCGGCGCAGCGCGTCGATGGCGTCGCCCTTGGCGCCCATGCCGCAGCCGTAGCCGTGCGTCAGCGCCACCACGCCGTCCACGTTGGGGAAGGCGGCCAGCGCGTCGCCGCGGAACTGGTCGGCGATCATCCGCGCCGCGGTGGCGGAGCAGTTCACGCTGGTCAGCACGCCGATGTAGTTGCGCGTCGCCACCCGGCCGTCCGGGCGGACGATGCCCTGGAAGGTGGCGCGCTCCGCCTCCGGCAGCAGGTCCGTCGGCCTGGCGTCGGCGCCGAAGGCGTGGTCGCGCTCGAAGCTGTCGCCCATGCCCAGGTTGTGCACGTGCACGTGCTCCCCCGCGGCGATGGGCTGGGTGGCGAAGCCGATGACCTGGTTGTACTTGCGCACCGCCTCGCCGACTGCGATCGCCTGCACCGCCACCTTGTGGCCGGCCGGCACCGGGGTGCGGCAAGACACGTCGGTTCCAGGGGCGGTGCCGGGCAGCGTCACGCCGGGCAGCAGGTCGACGCCGGCGACGACGACGTTGTCCGCGGGGTGCAGGCGGATGATCAGCGAGGCCATGGTGCGGCGTCCTCTCAGAGCTTGTAGGCGTTCTTGGCGAGGCGGTAGGCGAGATCCACCGCCAGCTCGGCCGCCTCGTCCTCGTCCAGGCGGTGCTCGGCGACGAGGCGCGCCAGGAAGGCGACGTCGATGCGCCGGGCCACGTCGTGGCGGGCCGGGATCGAGCAGAAGGCGCGGGTGTCGTCGTTGAAGCCGACGGTGTTGTAGAAGCCGGCCGTCTCGGTGACCATCTCGCGGAAGCGGCGCATGCCCTCGGGGCTGTCGTGGAACCACCAGGACGGGCCGAGGCGCAGCGCCGGGTAGTGGCCGGCCAGCGGCGCCAGCTCGCGGCTGTAGCTGGTCTCGTCCAGCGTGAACAGGATGATGGTCAGCTTCGCCTCGTTGCCGAACCGGTCGAGCAGCGGCTTCAGCGCCCGCACGTACTCGGTCTGGCTCGGGATGTCGGCGCCCTTGTCGCGGCCGAAGCGGTCGAACACCACGGGATTGTGGTTGCGGAAGCTGCCCGGATGGATCTGCATGACCAGCCCGTCCTCCAGGCTCATCTTCGCCATCTCGGTCAGCATCTGGCCGCGGAACAGCTCGGCCTCGGCGGCGGTGATGGTGCCGCGCAGCGCCTTGTCGAACAGGGCCTCCGCCTCGGCGCGCGACAGGTCGGCGGTCAGCGCGGTCGGGTGGCCGTGGTCGGTCGAGGTGGCGCCGCCGACCTCCTTGAAGGTGCGGCGGCGGTTCGCCAGGGCGGCGAGGTAGCCGGTCCAGCCCAGCGTGTTCTCGCCGGTGATCGCGCCCAGCTGCTCGACGTTGGCCTGGAAGCCCTCGAACTCCGGATCGACGACCGGGTCGGGGCGGAAGGCGGTGACGACACGGCCCTTCCAGCCGCTCGCGCGGATCGCCTTGTGGTGCTCCAGCGGGTCGAGCGGGGACTCGGTGGTCGCCAGCACCTCGATGTTGAAACGCTCGAACAGGGCGCGCGGGCGGTACTCCGGCGTGCGCAGGCAGGCCTCGATCTGGTCGTAGATGCGGTCGGCGCTCTCGGCGCTCAGCCGCTCGGTGACGCCGAAGACGGTCTCGAACGCGTGGTCGAGCCACATGCGCGTCGGCGTGCCGCGGAACAGGTGCCAGTTGGCGGCGAGCAGGCGCCAGATCTTGCGGGAATCGGTCTCCACCGGGCCGCCGTCCTTGCGCGGCACGCCCAGGCTCTCCATGGAAATGCCCTGGCTGTACAGCATGCGGAAGGCGTAGTGGTCCGGCTTCACGAACAGCGCGGCCGGATCCGGGAACGCCTCGTCCTTGGCGAACCAGGACGGGTCGGTGTGGCCGTGCGGGCTGACGATCGGCAGCGCGCTCACTTCGCTGTACAGGCGGCGCGCGATGGCGCGCTGCGTGGGATCGCTGGGAAACAGGCGGTCGGGGTGGAGCATGGTGATCTCCGATGTGGGAAGGGTGAGGCGATGCCGTCGTGTGAAGTATACTAATATATCAGTATGGCGGTTGCAAGCCCTGCGGCGCTGGGGATTCGGGTTAGACGGCGCGGCTTTCGTAGGTGTGGAAGTCGGCCGGACGCGGCGTGTAGCCGTTGGAGAACAGCGGCGAGGCGACCAGCATGTCGGCGGTGGCCTCGTTGCAGGCCATCGGGATGTTGTAGAGCGTGGCGAGGCGGGTCAGCGCCTTGACGTCCACGTCGTGCGGCTGCGCCGTCATCGGATCGACGAAGAACACCAGCATGTCGATGCGCCCTTCGGCGATCATCGCGCCGATCTGCTGGTCGCCACCCAGCGGGCCGCTCTTCAGCGGGGTGATGTCGAGGTCCGGGTGGGCGTTGCGGACCAGCGTGCCGGTAGTGCCGGTCGCCCAGTATGCATGGCCGGCGAGGAAGCGGAGGTGCGCGCCGATCCACGCGATCAGGTCGGCCTTGCGGGCGTCGTGCGCGACCAGGGCGATGCGTTTGCGGGTCATGGCGGGCGTCCTCTCAGTGCGGCAGAGTTATACTAATATATCAGTGGCGGCGCAAGGGGCTTGTTTCCTTCCTCCGGGGTGTTTGACGGCCGCGCGTCCGCGCGCATATTATGCTTAACGGTTGAATCGTGCCCCGCCGTGGGGCGCGCCTGCCGTGTGGTGATCGGGAGCAGGTCTTGACGAAAGCGGCACACCCCCCGTCGTCCGGTGCCGACGCGGGTCGGCGGCGGCGGACCCGGCGCGGTCCGGCGATTCCGGTCGCGCGGCCGGTCCAGCGCGGCGGGACGGTGTCGGCGAACATCTACCGCGACCTGCGCGACGAGATCCTGTCGCTGCGCCGCAAGCCGGGCGAGCCCATCGCCGAGAAGCAGATCGCCGAAGCCTACGGCGTCAGCCGCACCCCGGTGCGCGAGGCGGTGCTGAAGCTGACCGACGAGGGCCTGATCGAGGTGTTCCCGCAGTCCGGCACCTTCGTCGCCCGCATCCCCCTCGGCGCGCTGCCCGAGGCCATCGCCATCCGCCGCGTGCTGGAGGAGGCCACCGTCCGCTACGCCGCCGAACGCGCGACGCGCAGCCAGGTCGCCCGCCTGCAAACCTGCATCGAGGTGCAGCGCGAGTGCGAGGCCGCCGGCGATTTCGAGGGCTTCCACCAGGCCGACGAGGAGTTCCACCGCCTGCTCGCCGAGACCGCCGGCTACCCCGGCTTCTGGACGCTGATCCAGCAGGTCAAGGTGCAGGTCGACCGCTACCGCCGCCTGACCCTGCCGGTGCAGGGCCGCATGGGCGTGGTGATCGAGGAGCACGAGGCCGTCGTCGAGGCCGTCGCGGCGCACGACGCGGATCGGGCCGTCAAGGCGCTGGACACGCACCTCGACGACCTGCAGATCACCATCGCGGAAGCGCAGAAGGCGAACCCGCGCTACTTCTCGGCGGTCGAGGGCGCGGCGCCATAGCCGCCGGCGCCAGCGCCAGCAGCAGGCAGACCGCCGCCCCGGCGCCCATGCCGGCGACGTGCGCCCAACCGTCCAGCGTGTGGTCGGCCACCAGGAACAGCAGCGCTCCGGCGGCCAGCAGCGTGGCGTAGAGCCACGGCGGCACGCGTTTCATGGGACCTGGTCCTCAGGCGACGCCGAAGCCGTAGACGATGCGGCCGGTATACCACTGCCCCGGCCGCAGGACCGTGGAGGGGAAGGCCGGCAGGTTGACGGCGTTCGGGAAGTGCGAGGGCTCCAGGCAGAAGGCGCTGTGCTTGGTGTACAGCGTGCCGCCCTTGCCGGCGTCGCGCGGCGCCTTGCCCTCGAGGAAATTGCCGGTGTAGAGCTGCAGCCCCGGCTCGGTCGAGCGGACCTCCAGCACCCGGCCGCTGCCGGGGTGCACCACGCGGGCGTGCAGGCCTGGCACGCCGGCCGGCTTGTCCACCACGTAATGCAGGTCGTAGCCCCTGCCGAGCGCCAGCATCGGGTGGTCGGCGCCGATGCGCGCGCCGAACGCGGCGGGGTTGCGGAAGTCGAAGGGCGTGCCGTCCACGTCCACCGTCTCGCCGGTCGGCACCGCGGTGGTGTCGAGCGCCAGATAGCGGCTCCCCTGCACCGTCGCGACGTGGTCGAGGATGGAGGAGCCGAGGTCGCCCGACAGGTTGAAGAAGGTGTGGTCGGTGAAGTTGGCGACCGTCGCCTTGTCGGCCGCCACCGCCGTCCAGGCGATGGTCAGCGCGTTGGCGTCGTCCAGCGTGTAGACCAGACGGACCGGCAGCGTGCCGGGGAAGCCCTCCTCGCCGTCCTGGAAGACGTAGGTCAGCTCCAGGCTGGACTCGTCCAGCTGGCGGGCGTCGAAGACGCGGAAGCGCGAGCCGCGGGTGCCGCCGTGCAGCGTGTTGGGCGCGCTGTTCACCGTGGTGCGGTGCTCGACGCCGTCCAGCGTGAAGCGGCCGCCAGCGATGCGCCCGCAGTACCGGCCGATGAACGAGCCCATGGACGGCTGGCCGTTCACCACTTGGTCGATGCCGTCGTAGCCCTGCACCACGTCGCCGAGGACGCCGTTGCGGTCGGGCACCAGGATCTGTTCGATCTTCGCGCCGTAGTTGGTGATCCGCACCACCACGCCGTTGCGGTTGCGCAGGGTGAACAGGTCCACCGGCTTGCCGTCGATGGTGGTTTGGAACGCCTCGCGGCGCAGGTCGGCGGGTCTGGTCATGATCGGAAACCTCAGCAGAGCGACAGCGCCAGCACGTTCAGGCCAAGCAGCATCGCCACACGCAGGAGAAGCGCCGTTTCGAGGGGATCGGAGGTCATCGCGGACTCCAGAGATCGGCGGCTACGCAAAGATACTAGTATATTAGCGGCGGACGCAAAGGGTTTGCCAGGGACGGGGACAGTATGCCGCAGGCCGCCGTGCTCCGTCCCCGGCGCTCCGCTCAGCGCGCCAGCCAGCCGCCATCGACCGGCAGGATGGTGCCATGGATGTAGTCGGCCGCGTCGGAGGCCAGGAACACCGCCGGGCCGCCGATGTCCGACGGCACGCTCCAGCGCCCGG